>WGDG01000091.1 GCA_015493425.1 Sulfurovum sp. | reverse complement strand
ATCAAATATAGAAAGGAAGCAAATGAAATTTTCAGGAAAAAATGTACTTGTAACAGGAGCAAGCCGCGGTATCGGTGCGCAAATTGCCAAAACACTGGCAGCAATGGGGCTGAAAGTATGGGTAAACTACCGTAGCGGAGAAGCTGAGGCAGCAGCAGTCAAAGCAGAAATCGAAACGGCAGGCGGACAGGCAGAGACTATTGGTTTCGATGTCAGTGATGAAACGGCATTTGTTGCAGCTGTCAAAGAGATTGTCGCAGCAGACGGTGAACTTAGCTACCTGGTCAATAATGCGGGTATCACCAAAGACGGACTGGCGATGCGTATGAAGACAGACGCCTTTATGGAAGTCATCGAAGCCAATCTGAAGTCGACATTTATCGGATGTCGTGAAGCACTGAAGGTAATGGGTAAAAAGCGTTTTGGATCGGTTGTCAACATCGCCTCCATTGTCGGTGAGACAGGCAATGCAGGGCAAACCAACTACAGTGCAAGTAAAGGGGGTACAATTGCGATGACAAAGAGCTTTGCCCTTGAAGCAGCCCCCCGTAATATCCGATACAACACGATCACCCCGGGCTTTATAGCCACTGAAATGACCGATGTCTTGAAAGATGAGGTCAAGGAAGCCTTTATTGCCAAAATCCCTATGGGGCGTTTTGGTGAACCGAGAGAAGTTGCCGAAGCGGTTGCTTTCCTGCTTTCCGACCACGCTTCTTATATTACCGGCGAGACACTGAAAGTCAACGGCGGAATGTACATGTAATGCTGCTGTGCAGCATTACATGTACGTGAGGAATGAAGAGTGAAGAGTGTCTGTTCTCATTCGCCAAAGGCGATCACTATGTCCGCTAAACTCCTCCTTCTCGAAGATGACCGTCTTTTCAATGAAACCCTGCAGGATTTTCTGGAAGAGGAGGGCTTCAGTGTGGATGTCGCGCTTGACCCCTACACGGCACTGGATATGACCTACGAACATATCTATGACCTTTACCTATTCGATGTGAACCTGCCGTATGAGAGCGGTTTCGATCTGCTTGGCAAACTGCGCCAGAGTAACGATATGACGCCTGCCATTTTTCTGACTTCAAGAGAAGACAAAGCTTCTTTGCAAGAGGGATTTGAAACGGGTGCGGATGACTACCTTAAAAAACCGGTTGACCTGGATGAACTGCTATTGCGTGTGCATGCAGTATTGCGCCGGCAAATGCGTCAGGAACGCATAAAGATAGGTTCATATATGCTTGATATGCTTGCCAAGACACTTTACAAAGAGGGTAATGCGGTAGATATAAGCAAAAAAACAGTTGAGCTGCTGCAACTACTCATTGAAGCAAAGGGTGAAGTGGTGACTGCCGAGACGATCAAACAGCGGCTTTGGGCAGCAGGACAGAGTGCCAGTGAGGGAGCGCTTCGGGTTTATATTACACAACTTAAAAAGCATTTTCCCGAGGCAATCGTCAATGTGCGCGGTGTCGGGTACAAGTGGTGTAATGAGGTATAGATGAAAAAGCAGATTTGGCTGGCGGCACTTGGGTATGTACTGAGTGTAGCGATGCTGCTCAGTTTTATCTACTGGTTTATGAAAAATGAAAATTTTTCGGAATCATCCTTCCTTCTTGCCGCACTTATTGCTCTTTTCCTTAGTGTAGGATGGGGGTATATTATTGCATCACACCTGCTGGTACCGCAGAAAAAAACACAGGAACATCTGCTGCATTTGACCAAGGAGATTGTCCATGAGCTCAATCTTCCCCTGGCAACCATTCAGGCGAACAGCAGTATGCTGCGCCGAAACATAAAGGATGTAAAAGCACAAAAACGGCTGACCCGGATTGAAGATGCCTCCAAGCGTCTTGCCCGTCTTTACGATGAGCTGGTCTATACCATTAAAAAAGAGATGCATGAGATCGAGCGTGAAACATTCGATTTGAAAGATCTGATAGAAGAACGTGTGGCTATTTTTAAAGAGCAGGGGCGTAACCCTTTTATTGTTACTGCCTGTACCTGTATGGTGCATACCGACCGTATCGGTTTTGAACAGGTCGTTGACAATCTTATCAACAATGCAATGAAGTATTCCCCCAAAGAAGCAGCTGTAAAGATTGTAATATCGTTACCGTTTTTGAAGATCATTGACCACGGGATCGGAATGGATGAAGGGCAGATTGTAAAAATTTATGAAAAATATTATCAGGAAGACAGTCAGAAAGAGGGAGAAGGCATCGGGCTGGCTCTGGTAAAAGCATATTGTGACCGTGAGAATATTGCTATACAGATTGAGTCGGGGAAAGGTGAAGGTACAACAGTGACACTCGATTTGGGAGAAATTGTTGTTTAGTCCGTTATGCTATACTTTCTCAAGTGAGGTGAATGATGATACGGGTAATTCTTAATGGAAAAAAGGCACAGGACGAATTGTTTCGTGAAGCGGTCATGCAGCTGCGTCAAGAAGGGGAAACCATCGAAGTGCGTGTAACCTGGGAAAAAGGTGATGCACTGCGTATGGTACATGAAGCAAGCAGGGATGGTGTAGAACGCATTGTTGTTGCCGGCGGAGACGGCTCACTCAATGAAGCGGTCAACGGGCTGGCCACACTTCCAAAAGAGAGACGTCCGCAGATGGCAATTGTACCAATGGGAACGGCAAACGATTTTGCCACCGCCTGTGACATTCCGTGTACGGCAATTGAAGCGTTACGTTTGGCCATAGAGGGTAAGGCGTATCGTGTCGATATTGTGAAGGCCAATGAACGCTATTTTCTCAATGTTGCCTCCAGCGGTTTTGGTGCGCAGATTGTTGCAGACACCCCGCCATCGCTGAAAAACTTTCTTGGCGGCGGTGCCTATACACTCTCGGCAGTTATCAAAGCCCTCAATTTTACCAGCCATGATGGACGATTGGTTTCAGACGGACTGGATATTGAAGGAAAAAGTATTGCGGGGCTTATCTGCAACGGCAGACAGGCAGGCGGCGGACAGCTCATTGCCCCTACGGCCTACATCAATGACGGACTGCTTGACATTGTAGTGATTCTGGAGTTCCCGCTGGTTGATCTTGGAGAAGTAATTGCCGAAATCATCGACTATGAACATTCCGGAACCTATGTGAAACGTTATCAAAAAAAATGGGTAGAGTCGATTCCCTATCAGCGTCGTTCGGTCAACCTCGACGGAGAGCCCTACGAAGCGGATACGATCCGTTTCGAGATAGTGCCGGGTGCGATCGAGCTGGTACTTCCCGAAGGCTGCCCTACACTCAAACCATAGCGGCTTATAATCTAAGTTCCAATATAATCGCAGAAGCAATATCTGCAAAAGAGGTCCAATGCCAGTAGAACAGATCAAACATATTGTCGATTACGGAATTATCGGCTTCCTGCTCTTTTTGAGTTTTCTAACCTTTGCATTCGCCATTGAACGTCTGCTTTTTTACCGCAGCGTGAAACTGGAGGAATACACACATATTAAAGCGCTTGAGCTCGATCTTGGCAAGCATTTGTCAACTATTGCTTCTATTGGTGTCAATGCCCCCTATATCGGGCTGCTTGGAACGGTATTGGCGATCATTTTGACGTTTTACATTATCGGTGAGCAGGCAAACGATGTCAATGCCGGTGAGATCATGAAACACCTTGCCCTTGCGCTTAAAGCGACTGCGGCGGGACTGGTTGTCGCCATACCTGCAACAGCCATTTACAATGCATTGTTGACAAAAGTTGACAAACTGATCGCGCAGTGGGAGATTCTGCGTGACGAGGGGAAACTGCGCGGATGAGACGCGAACGCTTCGACAAAATGAACGTCGTTCCGTTCATCGATATTGTGCTTGTTCTGCTTGTTATCGTACTGGCTACAGCGAGTTTCGTACAGAATAAAAGCATTAAGATAGACTTGCCGGCAGCCAGCAGCAAGAAAGCGGAAGAGAAGAAGAGTATTGTTATCTCCATTGATAAGGAAGGGAAGTACTTTTACGACAAAACACCAATGGAATTTGCCGCACTTGAGGCCAAACTTAATACGCTTGATCCCCAAAAAGATATTGTATCGCTACATACGGATAAGCTGACACCGTTTAATTACTTTGTCAAGGTTATCGATATTATGAAAGCCAAAGGTTTCGAGAACATCTCTATCGTTACCAAGCAGTAGAGGATGATGTGAAAAAACATCGCTATAAAGTTTCCTTTTTTATTACGGCGCTTTTGTATATTATCCCTGTACTGCTCTATCTTTACTGGATCAAAAAAACAATCATCGTCTCTGATATACCTAAAGAACATACTGTTGAGCTTGCGCTTTCTCAGTTTGCCCCGCAGGCACCGCCTTCTGCAGTCAAGGCACCTGTACAGCCTGAAACACTGGCCGATGCGGAAACAGAACCCGAAGAGAAGCCCAAAGAAGAACCACAGCCGCCAAAACCGGCAGAGCCGATACAGGAAGAACCAAAACCAGAGCCTGTACCGGTATTGAAAGAGGTGCCTGTTCCCAAACCGGTTGTTAAACGAAAACAGAAACAGATTAAGCAAAAAACGGCCGTAAAGAAACATACAACAAAGAAACACATCAAAAAAAGAAAAGTGCGACAAAAAAGACGTGTCAGCGGAGGAGGATCACCGCATTACAGTGCGGCACAGCGCAACAGGTTTCTTGCGCGCATCAGGGCGCGTATCAACCGTGGCAAATCCTACCCGCGCATTGCGCAGCGCCGCGGCATGCAGGGGACGGTAAGGGCACGTTTTACCATCCTTAAAAACGGGCATGTGGGCAACATTGTCCTCTCCGGTCCCAAAGTCTTTCACAGCTCGGCCAGAAAGGCCATCAAAAGAGCCTTTCCGGTCGATGTAAAGCATGCGACACTTACGCTGCCTGCAACTGTTAACCTTTCACTGCGTTACAAACTTCGCTAACCTCTGTTTTTTATTGTCAAAATTAACACTAATTTAACACAAGCTTGTCATACTTGCGAAACATTTTTAAGCAAGGGGAAAGAATGCGTTACAAAACACAAGGAATTTTGCTTTCTATTGTCTGTGCAACATCGCTTTTTGGGGCAGAGGCACAGCTGGGGAGCATCGATGTCGAAGGAACGGTTGATACAGAAGTGGTTCAGGATATTCACGGTGATGAAATCAAATCTGCGGATCTTGCCGAAGCGCTCTTCAAGCAGTCGCCAAGTGTCTCCATTGTCAGACGTTCCGGCATCGCCAATGATATCATTGTTCGCGGTCAAAAAAAGGACAATATCAATGTGACAATCGATGGTGCAAAGATTTATGGCGCCTGTCCCAACCGGATGGATCCGCCAATTTCACATGTACTGACGAACAATGTTGACTATGTGCAGATCGACGAGGGGCCTTTCGATGTTGAGGATTTCGGTGTGCTCAGTGCCGATGTCAAGATCAAGACCCTCAAGCCCGAAAAGAGGTTTCACGGTGACCTGAACCTCGGATTTGGAAGTTGGAACTACAAGAAGGCTGCACTGATGCTCAGCGGCGGAATCGATACGGTACGTTTTCTGCTCAGTACTTCCGCAGAGCAGGGCGGACAGTATGAAGACGGTGACGGGAACACCTTCGTACAGCAGATCGATAACTATATTGCAGATAATCTGAATGGCAATATGATGCATGACAAAAAATTAAAAGGTAATGCCTTCCTGCCACAGTATCAAAATATGGATGCTTTCACCAAAAAGACACTGCTTGCCAAACTTTTCTGGGACATTACCGATACGCAGCAGCTTAGACTCAGCTATACGGCAAACCGAAGCGACGATGTACTCTACCCCTCCACTCCGATGGATGCGCTTTATGATGATTCTGATATCTATAACATAGAATATACAGCCAAAGATCTCGGGACTTATTCCAAACAGCTCGATCTGCAGCTCTATCGCTCCAAAGTAGACCATCCTATGAGTAATCAGTATCGTAAAGCTTCAAATATGATGGTAATGAAGAACTGGCTGACGACACAAACCGACGGTGCCAAACTTAAAAACAGATTCGACGTACAGAATCATGAAATCACCCTGGGTATTGACTATTCACTCAGAAATTGGGATGGCGCCTATTATGGAAAGAATGATGTATATAAGGGGATAAGTATTCCCGATGTCGATACGAAAAATATCGGCTTCTTTGCCGAAGACAGGATTCATTTTGATAAGACAGAAGTCAAGCTGGGACTGCGTTATGATGATACCTCCGTCAAGCCCGGCCTTGGAGATCTGCGTTCGAATGATTACAATGCCCTCAACGGGAACCTGTTTGTCACCTATCATCTTGACGATCAGACAAAGATCTACGGCGGTGTAGGACGTTCTTCAAGAGTACCGGATGCAAGAGAGCTCTATTTCCGGAAAAAAGGGAAGGCTATAGGTACAGATGATCTGAAGATGGTAACCAATACCGAGTTCGATCTGGGGATGGAGACTGTAATTGGCAACGGTATTGTGAAAGGAAAGGTATTTTACAGTGACCTTGGCGATTTCATCTTTTATAATGCGAATAAAATGCAAAATCGATTTGAGAATATGGATGCATCGATCTACGGTTTTGAGCTGAGCGGCAGCTACCTCTTCAGTGACATACTCTATGCGGATGCCGGGATTGCATACCAGCGCGGCAGGAAAGACCACCCTCTAAGCGGACAAAACGGTACAAATATGCCCGAGATTGAGCCGTTGAAATTTACCGCTTCGGTCAACTATGGCACGGAAGAAGACTTTATGCTGCGTGCAGAGATGGTCGCCGCAGCGGGGTGGAACGATTACGATGCCGAGAACGGGGAGCAGGAGCTTCCCGGGTATGCTGTCTTCAATGTAAAGGCAAGCAAGCACCTTACGAAAAACTTTGAAATCACACTTGGGGTGGATAACCTCTTTGATAAAACCTATGCAGTCAGCAATACCTATGAGGATCTGACGCTTGTTTCGGGTGGCGGGCCGGTAATGCTCATGAACGAACCCGGACGCTATATCTATACAAACCTGCGTTACAAATTCTAAAGGAGGGCTCTTAGCCCTTTTTGTGCAAGTGTTGCTCCAGTGCGTCTATTTCATCCTGCAGACGCTGCATATTCTTCTTGTAGAGCATCGTATACTCCATCAGGTAGGGTTTTTTTCTGCTGGAGAGGTAGTATGTGAGTTCTTCAAACATCTTGACCATTTCATTGGCCTGAATATTACCGTATAGTTCGAGCATGGAGTGTGAAAACTCTTTGAGCGAAGAATACTCTTCGTTTTTGATCAGTGTTTTGAGCTTTTCATCGCTCCCTTGTAGCAGATCCATTGTCTCTTGTAGCAATTCAAGGTAGTTTTCTGGGCTTCCTGCATCTTCAGCCCCTTTTTCGACATTGAGTACATAGGTGTTGCATTTGTAGTCGAGGTCTTGGCTGTGGCACTGTGTCAGACGCCTTTCTATTTTTGGTGTAATGACAAGGAATTTTTCAAGTGCCATGTAGACATCCTGTGCAGTGATGGGTTTGGTGATTGCCGCATTCATCCCGGCAAGCTGCATGGCACGTACTTCCTGTTTGAATGCCATCGATGAGATAGAGATAATAGGGATATGCTCCCACTTCGGTTTGGAGCGTATTCTTCGTGTCATGGTCAGACCGTCAAGCAGCGGCATGTTAATATCGGCAAAGATGAAATCAATCTCTTCTTTCTCCAAAAGATCCATTAATTCGATTCCGTTATTGACTGTAAAAAGTTTAATACCCTCAATATTGTTGAGGATATTCCGCATGACACGCATGTCGACCTTGCTGTCTTCTGCTACAGCAATATGGGCACCCCGGAATTTTTGCAGATCTTCTTCACTGAAGTCACGGGTACCTTTGATGGCAAAGGTGTCGCTATTAAATGTATCCATGTTGCTGATACCCTTGACCGCTTTGCTTTTGAGAATGAACATCTGGTAAAGGATCTCCTCGACATCGCCAATAATGGTAGGGTTGTAAAGTTCGGCATCTGCAATGGGTTTGGAGAAGTTGATCGTCTTTTCATCTTCGAATAGTTCGTGGACAATAATGGTTTTAAAGTCCTTCTTGCCGCTTTGATGGATCTTTTTGAAGAAACTGATATGTTTCGGTGTGAGGCTTGAAGAGCGAAGAATAGCCATATCATACTTTTTGAGGTCGGGCTTCTTGCTTTCAAAGTCACTGAGGTTCATATGCTCTATTTTGATGCCGAATGTATCGAAAATATACTGTGCACGTTTGGTTTCATATTTTGTTTTTCCAATAAAAAGTGCTTTTTTACCAGTAAGAAATTTTTTCAGTTTTTCTTGATTGCTGCGGTTGTCACGGTCTTCGATGTAGGGAATTTTAAAAATAAAGTGTGTTCCGTTACGCTTACTGCTTTTAATTTCGATGGAGCCACCCATCGCCTCTGCAATATTGCGTGCTTTGATAAAGGTGCCAAGGCGTTTGTCCGCTTCCTGTCCCGCAGTCGTGCTCATATAGTGTTCAAGTTCAGTTTTTGACAGCACTGCTGTAGGATTGTAGACATCAAAAACAATGTGCTGTTCTTTCTCTTTGGAAATATGGAGAACAACTTCCTGGTTGCTGTTCATCGCGATGACCTCTTCCATAAGTGCCTCGAGAACCTGTTCAATGTAGTCGTTGTCTCCCACAATATACCGTCCTACCTCATTGTCGACATCGTAATGAAGCTGGTGACCGCTTGCTTTGAGTCGCTCACTGATCTTGTTTGTTAGGATATGCAGCATACCGCTAAGCCTAAAAGGCTGGTTTTCGATTTTAATCTTTTTCATATCGATACGGTATTGTTCGACCAGTTCCGGGTTGGCGCTTTTGGATGCTTTTACGGTACCTTCCTCTTTTCGTAGTCGCTTCTTTGTGGCAGGGGTTTTGAAACGTGAGAAAAGAATAAAACCAATAATGGCGATCAACAGGAGTACCAAGCCGTAGGCCAGTGCCATATAAGGGGAGGTTGACTCTTCGGCATGAAGAAGCGAAGCGGCTGTAGTCAGAAGGAGAATTTTTTTCATCGGAATCGTTACCTGTCTTTATGAAGATCATATATTTTATTTATGCGTAAGTATAGCAAAAGTTATTGTATTTTAGTAAAAATTTTAAAATAATGTAAGAGAAATAGATAAATGTCAACCTCGTCTTTCAAATATTTCAACATATTGGATAGATAAAGCTTCTCTTCACGATCGGAAATTTTCTTTTTTGAAGCGGACATACACACGTTTGGTATAAAATGTCATGTCGGAACTGTTTGGATTCCGTATAAACAATATTGTATGATTGTTGAGCCAAGAAGAAATTACTGCTTTTTATGAACTTTTTGCTATACTATTGCGTATTTTAACACACTTAAGGAGTAATCAATGGCATTATTTGATGATGTAAAAGAGGTAGTTGTTGAGCAACTGAATGTGAGCCCTGATGAGGTAAAAGAAGAGTCTAAGTTCGTAGAAGATCTCGGGGCTGACAGTCTTGATGTCGTTGAGCTTGTTATGGCACTTGAAGAGAAGTTCGATATCGAAATTCCTGACGATCAGGCAGAAGCGATCGCAACTGTCGCGGATGCAATCAAATTCATTGAGAGCGCACAGGCATAAGCCTTTACCCTCCCTTGGGGAGCGGTAAGAGATAGCTGAGTATTTGTACGGAATATTCGTCTATATCTTATGAACAACAGATAGGAGCAGCAGTGAAAAGAGTAGTGGTAACAGGTTTGGGAATGATCAACTCTCTGGGGTTGGACAAAGAGAGTTCATTCTCTGCAATCGTAGAGGGAAAATGCGGTATTAAACTGATTGAGTCTTTCGATACAGAAAAACACAGTGTCAAAATTGCCGGAGAGATCACTGATTTTGATCCGACGACGGTAATGGATCCTAAAGAGGTTAAAAAAGCTGACCGCTTCATTCAACTTGGTCTCAAAGCGGCACAGGAAGCGATGGCGGATGCCAATTTGGGCGATGATATTGACAGGGATCGCTTTGGGGTAGCGTCTGCTTCCGGGATCGGCGGTCTGATCAATATTGAGAAAAACTCAGTGATCGCGGCAACACGTGGTCCGAGAAGAATCTCGCCATTCTTCATTCCCTCTTCTCTTGTCAATATGCTGGGTGGGTTTGTATCTATTGATCATACACTCAAAGGACCGAACCTCTCTTCTGTCACTGCCTGTGCAGCAGGAACCCATGCGATTGGTGAAGCGACCAAATCGATTATGATCGGGACAGCGGATAAAATGCTGGTTGTGGGTGCCGAAGCGGCGATCTGTGCAGCCGGAGTCGGCGGTTTTGCTGCAATGAAAGCCCTTTCAACCAGAAATGATGACCCGCAAGCTTCTTCCCGGCCATTCGATGCAGATCGTGACGGTTTTGTAATGGGCGAGGGTGCCGCAGCTTTGGTACTTGAAACCTATGAAGATGCCGTAGCACGTGGTGCAACCATTTACGGTGAGATCATTGGGTTTGGTGAAAGCGGTGATGCGAATCATATTACAACACCAACTATGGACGGCCCTCTGCGTGCAATGAAGATGGCATACACAATGGCTGGAGAACCAAAAGTTGACTATGTCAATGCACACGGCACCTCTACGCCGGTTAATGACAAAAATGAAACTGCGGCCCTTAAAGAGCTCTTCGGCGGTAAAGAAAACTGCCCGCCTGTCAGTTCTATCAAGGGGCAGGTTGGCCACTGTCTTGGTGCTGCGGGAGCCATTGAAGCTGTTGTTTCACTGATGGCTATGAGAGACGGTGTCCTGCCTCCAACCATTAACTACACGACACCTGATGAGAACTGTGACCTCGATTATGTACCAAATGAAGCGAGAAAAGCGGAAATCAATACAGTAATGAGTAACTCCTTTGGATTTGGCGGTACTAACGGTGTTGTCATTTTCAGAAAAGTATAAAGCAAGGATCATCCATGGCAACCTATCTGGATTTTGAGAGCAAGATTGAAAAGCTGCAGGAAGAGATTGTCTCTGCACATGCCGTTGCCAACCTTGAACAGGTGGAAAAACTGCAGAAAGAGCTGCAAAAAGAGGTAGAAAAAACTTTTGGTTCACTGAGTGACTACCAGAAACTTCAGTTGGCCAGACATCCCGACAGACCCTATGCGCTTGACTATATCAAGATGATTCTTGATAATCCCTATGAAATTCATGGTGACCGTGCCTTCCGGGATGATCCTGCCATTTTGTGCTATATGGGATGGATTGACGGTCAGAAAACAATGGTCATTGGTGAACAGAAAGGACGTGGGGTCAAGAACAAGATCAAACGTAACTTCGGTATGCCAAATCCGGAAGGATACCGTAAAGCACTGCGGGCAGTCAGACTGGCAGAAAAATTCAACATTCCTGTTCTGATGCTTGTGGACACTCCGGGTGCCTACCCCGGATTGGGTGCGGAAGAACGCGGGCAGAGTGAAGCGATCGCCAGAAACCTTTTTGAATTTGCTGCAACGAAAGTACCGATGGTCTCTGTGGTCATCGGTGAAGGTGGTTCCGGTGGTGCACTTGCCATCGGTGTGGCGGACAGACTGGCGATGATGCGATATTCAATCTTTGCAGTCATTTCTCCGGAAGGATGTTCTGCAATTCTATGGAATGACCCAAGCAAGGTGGAAACAGCGACAAAAGCGCTTAAAATTACCCCGAATGATCTCCTTGAGCACAAGCTGATCGATGATGTGCTCGATGAACCGCTTATCGGAGCACACCGTGACAAAAAAGCAGCAGCAGAAGTGTTGAAAAACTACTTCCTTGAGACTGTCAAGGAACTTCAAGAGCTTTCGACAGACGAATTGCTTGAAAAACGCTATGAAAGACTCACCTCTGTGGGTGCCTACAGCGAATAGCACTGATGCTTCACGATATTGCTGCCTTTCTGGTCGATACCATTGGCGCAATGGGTTACTGGGGCATTTTCCTACTGATGTTCCTTGAAAGTACCTTCTTCCCCTTTCCAAGTGAAGTGATCATGATTCCCGCTGGCTACCTTGCCTATCAGGGAGAGATGAACCTGTACCTTGTTGTCCTTATCGGCATTGCAGGATCGCTTGCCGGAGCACTTTTCAACTACTATATTGCAATGCATTTTGGACGCAG
>WGDG01000090.1 GCA_015493425.1 Sulfurovum sp. | reverse complement strand
GATCATAAAGGTGACGCTCTCATCTTCCTTGCAGCCGTCAGCAATGATGGGACGGAAAAAGGCGACCTTTTCGTAGTGGCCTTTGAGCATTTCCATAATGCCGATGGAGACAAGCAGGCTTCCTGAGCGCGGTTCGACAGGTGCAACGTAAATACTCTGATGCTGCATGGTATCCCTTTCTTTAGACTACTGATTATTCTATCATAAAAGTACAGAAAGCAAAAGGTATAATGTTACACTACATCTTCATTTTCAGGACTCTCATGCATTCTTACATCGATGTTTTCAATTTTACACCGCCCGCACGCTTCAAACCGCTTGCCAAACTTAAGGATGAGATTCTTCAGCGTATGAAAGAGCAGGGGGCAGAGAAAAAGCTTGGCAAAGAGGAGTCCAAACGCTTCGTAGGGAAGATGATGGCATGCATGAAAAGCTATTACTACCTTATTGGTGCCGATACGGAAAATGGCAACAGTACTGCACCAAACGGTCTGCTGCCGCGTTTTGCCCATGCACTTACGGGCTATTTTGATAGGCTTGCCTCCCTTCCAGAGGCGAACAAGGAGATTGCCGTACTTCAAACTTCAGGAGTGACGACTATCAAGGTGCGTTACAAATATACCGACAGCGTTATCAAAAAACTTGTCAAACTGGGGCTGCGCGATATGTCGGTACTGAATGATCCGATGGGGGTCTTTCTCAAAGGGGGAGCACTGCACGACCTTATCGGGATGCAGTTTGTCTGCTCGAGCCCCTACGAGCGCGAATGGGTCGCCAGGGCACTCTACAGCTTTTTCGAGTATGACCACCGCACTGATGACCATCTACTCTACGGTTTTTACAGTGTCAGGCGAGAGAGCGGCTACCGCGGACTACACTGTGACCACAGCACCTTTTACCCGCGCTTCGATGAAACGCTTGCCGATAGAGAAGCCCTTGATGATGTATCTGTTGACATGTACGAGCCCGGAATGGATGAATATGAAGTATTAAGGCGCTTTAGAAAACTTTTCAACATAGAGCTTCAGCTGCACACCGCTTTTGAGAATCTCTGGGCGGGAATGGAGCACCGCAACAGTTACAACGTGCAGGCAAAGGGGGCGGGAAGGAGTGAAAAGATTGCGGTGCAGTGGAATATGCTCTCCGATGCCATGAAAAACCTTGAGATGCAGTTCGAGAGGCTGCAGGTCGATACCGAACAGGCGCGTTTCGAGGTGGGGTACCGCCACGGCTATACCTTCGTTGCCAGCGTGCTCAAGCGTCTCGATGAAAAAGCGTATGACACCTACCGTAAGTATGTTGCCAAAAGTGAATCGTTAGAAACGCTGCTGCACCATCATGAAATTTCAAGACAGGCCTATGTAGAGGAGTCGCTGGCCATCGCAAAAGAGATAGAAGAGGTCGCAGCAAAACAGAGCTACCCCACACTGAAGATCCTCTTTTTGATGCAGAGTGCGTTTATCCATTACGGTCTTGCCAACCACCGCAACTACTTTAACTCCGAAGACATTTACCGTTTCGTCCAGGAGGCATTGAAGTACTACCTCTCTATCTACGAAATGCTAAAGGCTGATGATAGTATCTACAAGAGCAACCTGCTGAAGATTATTGTTATTTTGCGTTATCAGCAGCTTGCACAGCAGTACGGCCTTGGACTTATTCATACCGGCGAAGGAGTCATGAGTGGAGCAGAACGGCAGTTGGTCAACTACGATACCAACTTTGCCCTTTTCAAGGATGTACTGGAGCAGCTTAACGAGCTTACGCCTGAAGAGCTGAGTGAGATCAAGGCGGATGATGCCGCATTTTTGAAGATGGTGCACCGTACCGATGTGCTGGCACGAGAATGGGAACTGCTCGTCAATGAACCTCCCAAAGAACATGCGCGCATTGTCAAAGAAGTAGCACGTTTCAGAGAGCGCTACATTACACCGGAACTTACCGAGCATTTTGAAACGCTGCTGGATCATAATAAAATCAAAAACGTCAGCTACGTTGTCAAGTTTTACACTACACTGGTATGGCACGGGCTTATTTTACCGCTTGATGCCTTGCGGCAGATCATCCGTTATTCTGCCTACGACAAGATCAAAACCAGTGATCTTTTCTACTACGAGCTGGCGGCATACAAATTTTTGGCAGTTGAAAAGTGTGAGAGCCTTGCTACGTGCCGGGAGAAGCAAGAAAACCGCACAATGTCCGAGCGAAGACGGGCGCATTTTGAAGATTTCCACCGCAAAAATATGATACGCCAGCTTTT
>WGDG01000089.1 GCA_015493425.1 Sulfurovum sp. | reverse complement strand
CCTATATAGAAGATGATATCAAAGAGAAGATGGAGCGTTACTCTTCGGCACACGGACTTAAAAAAGGGTATCTGATACAAAATGCTTTGGACTATTATCTGAATGCGTTACATGAAATACCCGGCAGCTTTATCGTACCCAGTCAACTAAGTGTAACAGAAGAAAATTTTAAAGCTCTTGTTGCGCTTGAAAACAGAGAACCAAACAAGAAACTCAAAGCTCTGATGCATGAAGATTGAGATACGACCGCTTCAAAAAAATGACAACCTGTCATATTTTGATTGCGGCATCGTAGAGCTCAATCAATTCTTAAGACAGTACGCCAAACAAAATCAGTTTAAACATTATATAGGGACGACATACGTTGCCGTTGCAGAAGATATTATCATAGGATATTTAAGTGTGAGTGCCGGTAGTGTACGCATAGAAGACTTCTCAAGCGAACATAGCAAAAAACTTCCAAAGTACCCCTTGCCTATACTTCGGCTTACACGATTAGGCGTAGATATAAAATACCAAAACATAGGCATAGGGAAACAACTTTTAAAGTTTGCACTACAACTTACACAAAAGCAGAAGGAGAAGTTTGGCTGTTTTGCTTTGGTAGTAGATGCAAAAGAAAATAGTGTAGGGTTTTATGAAGCGTATGGATTTGAGGAGATAGATATAGTATCGGGTACATTGGATATACGGCCCTATGCAAAAAGTATGTTTTTGGCTACGAAAACGATAGAGAAGAGTTTATAAAGGGGAGTAGGGTGTTGTCTGGGGACAACACCCTACAGGGCTATTTATAGTTTTTAATCGCTTGCTCAAGAATTTCAGTCGCTGCTGCTTTGTCTTTGAATCCGCTTACCTTGACCCATTTGCCAGGCTCGAGCATTTTGTATGTTTCAAAGAAGTTTTTAATGCGGTTGAGTGTTGCTTCAGGAATGTCTGAAAGATCCTGAATATTGGCATAAGTAGGGTCGATTTTTTCAGTTGGTACAGCAAGGAGTTTTTCATCACCGCCCTTTTCATCTTCTGTCAGCAGTACACCTACAAGACGGCATTTGATGAAAGAACCTGCCTGAAGTTTGTAGTCGCAGAGTACAAGAACATCTGCCGGATCACCGTCATCTGAGAGTGTATTGGCGACAAAACCGTAGTTTGCCGGGTAGTGTACCGCAGAGAAGAGTACTCTGTCTACTTCGACCGCACCGGAGTCTTTGTCGATTTCATATTTGATGTTTGAGTTGAGGGGTACCTCAATGATGACTTTAACGTTGTCAGGGCATTCGCCGTGTCCGATTTTAGTAATATCCATTCGATATCTCCATAGGTTAAATTTGGGCTAATGGTAGCATAAAATCGATAATAATGTTATGATTTGGTATCAAGAATCGGGAGTGTACAATGAAGAAGATTATGATAGCTGTAGTACTGCTTATACAATGTGGTATGGCAATTGAAGTTGGCAAAGTACCACCGAAAGTGGTCTTAAATGGTGATGAAGGTGCCAAAGTAGACGGGAGTGCCTGGCATTCAAGTATGCTCAAAGGGAAAGTCTACATTCTTTTTTATGTTGATCCAGATGAACGTAAAACGAATGACGCACTGACACAGGTACTTAAAAAGCGCCATTTTGACCGAAAGAAGTTTGCATCGGTCGCCGTCATCAACCTTGCGGCGACATGGATGCCAAACATACTGCTTGAATCACTACTGAAGAAAAAACAAAAAGAGTTTCCGGATACCGTATATGTCAAAGACAAACACAAAGTCCTTGTCAAGCAGTGGCAGCTCGCTGATGATGCATCGGATGTATTGGTGTTTGACACAAATGGCAAACTGCTTTACAAGAAGTTTGGTAAACTGGATGATGTGGAGATTGCCAAGGTGTTGGATACTATTGAACGTCACCTATAACATTCATTTTATAAATACTTTTTTTTGATCCAAAGATAATAGATGGCTGTGATCAAAAATCCGATACCCAGTGTCCCTGTAATAGCACGCAATGAAAGACCCCACTCAAAAGCGTAGCCGATAAATAGTGCAGTAACGATGTTGGAGAGCATAAAGAACATATCGTTGTAGGAAATAATACGTCCCATAAAGGCTTTGTCCGTTTCCTGCTGTAGCATCAGGTAGGTTTGTGACCAGAGGGTAGAGGTGAAGAAACCTACGCCAAAGAGGGCAATGAGTGACCAGTAGAAATTGTGCTGTAGCAGACTCCAGATAATGATAGCAATGCCTTCGAGAATCAAGAAGTAGTGCAGGTTACGGTTATGAATCCACCGCCCGATGAAAAAAGGCCCTATCATCAGGGCCATGGCACGTACAGCATTGATCCATCCGATGGCAAGGGGTACGGCAATGAGGGTTTTGTATTCGTAGTCTGCAAGCAGCGTGACGAGTGCATCGAAGCTGGTTAGTCCCAGTGCTGCGTGCAGCAGAATGAGGTGTATCAGTTTTTTGCGTGACTTGAGGTAGGCAAAGCCATTGATGAACATTTGCCAGTGGGAGTGCGTCTGTTCGGGGAGGTTTAGTGCCAGTTTTAGTCCCATCAAAATAATGAGTGCTATAGTATAGAGGGAGGCATCCGTTATAAAGGCGGCACGGTAGCCGAAGTGGTAGGTAATTATGCCGCCAACAGCCATTCCTGCTGCGTAGGTGAATGACCAGATAATAGAATGAATCTCATTGGTGTTTTTAAGCATCTCCCCTTCGATGATCTTTGGAAAGAGGGTCATCTCCGCACTGAAGAGCATACTCGATGCTGCCGAACGGATGAAGATCAGCCCCATCAAAAGCCAGACAAGTGAGAGCGAATTGATGAACATGAAGCCCAGTGTGGCGGCAATCTCTATTGCCAACAGTGTTGCCATCAGCTTTTTGAATGGGATGCGGTCTACAGCTATGCCGATAACAGGTGCGAGTACCACTGCAGGCAGCATCGCCATTGCAGCGGTCATCGAAATGACAAGCGGTTTGGCACCCAGTTCGACAAGCAGGGAGAAGATAGCTACCTGCGAGAACCAGGTACCGAAGTAGCTGATAAGCTGTATCAGTGAAAGACGTGCAACGACAGGGTGGCTGAGGGTTTTAATGTAGCGGGACATCAGGTTTCGTCATTTAGCGTGTAGGGGATATTGTTGCTCTCAAGCAGTGCGACGAACTTTTCAAATGTCGTTTTTGCCAGCGCTTCATCTTTGGAGGCGACAGAGAGTGTTACGCGCCAGCCGTTGTCGTATAGTTTTGGCAGAGAAGAGATCTCTACCCCTTTGGGCGCTTGTTCCATTAGTTCGATAAAAAGGTTTTCCTTACAGGAGGCAGTCAGTGTAAAACGGTAGGTAGGTGCGCCTTGCGGAATGATATTTTCCAGTACATATTCTACCATAGGATGGCTCATCTCCGGAAATCCGGGCATGAAGAAATAGCGTTCATCAAGGTAAAAGGCGGGCATTTGGTTTATCGGGTTTTCCAGCAGCTTTGCTCCTTTAGGAAGCTGCGCCATTTTGATAGGATGGGGGTAGGCGTCTTTGCCAAGTTTCTCTTTTATAATCTTTTTGGCTTCGGGGTGTTCGTAGAGGTTTCCGTCACGCAGTGCAATGGCGGCACACTTTCGGGTATGGTCATCGGGTGTGGAGCCAATGCCTCCAAAACTGAAGAGCACCGGGTTTGGCTGGGATGCGATGAATTTTAACGTCTGTACAATGAAGGCAGGGTCATCTTTGATGACGAACGAACCTGAGAGGGTGTGTCCCTTTTTGGCAAGGGCATTTGCAACGAAAGAGAAGTGCGCATCCTTGCGTCGTTGGTTGAGGATCTCGGTACCGATAATAAGGGCAAAAAAGGAAGGTGTTTTCATAAAGTGTATTATAGCAGTTACAATGTTATCGAAAGATAGAAGTCCATATCGAAACGGCCGTCATCGCTGAGGTGGTGGTTGGTACGGTAGATGGCATAGGGCGGTTTGGTTGTGGTTTCATAGCCGCTTTTCGGCAGCCAAGTATGAAAGACCCATCGAATAAAGTGCAGAAGATCTTCACGTTCCCCTTTGACCTTAAATTTGGCGTAAACACCGCCGGCAATTTTGAATTTAGGTAGATTGACCTCTGATCTTTTTGCATCCAGGTGAATGGCAGATACGTGTTGACAGGCATCGAGTCGGGTAATAGCCGGGTTATCATGAAAGAGGGAGATAAGGGTATAGCTTTCTGGTTCAAGTGTATAGATAAGTGTCTGAAGTTTTTGCCATGAGTGCTTAATATGGGCGCCGTAGCCATTGTCCCGGAGATAGAAGGCTTCAATAGAGGGCTGTTTGACGATAGCCGGTTCTGTAAAAGAAAGTTTACTGCTCTGGATACTCTCAAGTAGTTTGTCTGAATATTGAAGATAGCCTCCGTTCTTCCAGGCCTTGGGAGTCATACCAAAGCGTGCTTTGAATGTACGGATGAAAGAGGTCTGTGAACTGTAACCGCATGCGGCAGCAATTTTGCTGATAGTGGATTGCCGGTTGGTTATTAACAGGTTGGATGCCTTTTGGAGGCGAATGGCTTTGATACTCTCATAGATATTCCTTCCAAAAATATTTTTGAATATTTTGTGAAGGTAAAATTTATCGATACCAAATGTCTCAGCCATTTCATCAATATTGATGGGGGTGTCGATATTTGTGTAGATGTAGTACATTAAGTCGTTGGCAATACGTATATGTTTCCAATAGGTTTCTTTTTTCATAAATATAATTATAACAAAAAAGGATAATTTTTAGAACAATTACAGTGTAGCAATGAAGAGAGGATAGGGAGTATAATGCGCTCAAAAAGGAATGATGATGAAAATAGTCAAAAGAAAGATCAATAAATTACTGATTGCCAATCGTGGCGAGATTGCACTGCGTATCATCCGCGCCTGTAAAGAACTTGACATTACAAGTGTTGTCGTGCACTCCGAAGTGGATAAAAATGGTGTCTGGGTTAAAAAAGCCGATCAAACCATAGAAATGAAAGGGCATCCTGTTCAAGTCTATCTGGACTATGAAAATATTATCGACTTGGCAAAAGCCAACCGATGTGACGCGATTCATCCCGGATACGGTTTTCTCTCGGAGAGTGCGGAATTTGCAAGAGCCTGTGAAAAAAGAGGCATTATTTTTGTTGGGCCAAGCCCGGAGCATATTGCTCTGTTTGGTGACAAGATCGCTTCCAAAGAGAAGATGAAAGAGATAGGTGTACCGGTCATTGAAGGGACAACCAGTCCGGTTCAAAGTGTGGAAGAAGCCCGTGAAATAGCTGAAAATATCGGTTATCCGGTTATCATCAAGGCAGCATTTGGCGGTGGCGGACGCGGTATGCGTATTGTCGAAGAGCGCAAAGGGTTTGCTTCTGCATTTGAGGCGGCAAAGTCTGAAGCGGAAAAATATTTTGGAAATGGTGATCTTTTTGTGGAGAAGTTCATTAAAAATCCGCGCCATATTGAAGTGCAGATCATTGCGGACAAGTATGGCAATGTCGTGCATCTTGGTGAGCGTGACTGTTCTATCCAAAGACGCCATCAAAAAGTTATTGAAATATCTCCTTCCCCACGCCTCAATCCCGCCACACGAAAAGAGCTTTACCGCATCGCTCAGAAAGCGATCTACCGCCTTGGGTATGAGAGTGTGGGTACACTGGAATTTCTTGTTGATGAGGACGATACTATCTACTTCATTGAAATGAATACGCGTATTCAGGTAGAACATCCTGTAACTGAAACTATTACAGGGGTGGATCTTATTCAGCGTATGATTCAGATTGCGGAAGGAGACAAACTGCATTTCTTGCAGGAAGAGATCCAGTTTAGAGGATATGCCATCGAGTTTCGTATCAATGCGGAAGATCCGCAAAAAGAGTTTATGCCATCCTTTGGTACGATAGGTGAATATTTGACGCCGGGTGGTCCCGGTGTCAGACTGGATACAGGTATTTACGGCGGCTATGCCATTCCGCCGCACTATGACTCCATGGTTGCAAAACTGATTGTCTGGGCGCTTGATTGGGATGGTGTTATTCACAAAGCAAAAAGGGCTTTGGATGAATACTATATAGAAGGTATTAAAACAAATTTGCCTTTGCACAGGGCGATTGTAGAAGACACTGAGTTCAAAGAGGGTAAATTTACCACAGCCTTTCTTGACAGATTCGCCGATGAGTTTGCATTGCTGAGTACCATTGCCCCGACAAAAGGAGAGGATACGACTTCATTTATGTCACGTTTGATACAGAAAGGATTGATGACGATAAAGGGAGATATGCTGTAGCGGGAGAGAAGGCAGTGTGCCTTACTCCTCAATGTAGTTCTTGAGTTTTCTTCCCACTTTTGGGTGTTTGAGTTTTTTGATAGCAGATGACTCTATCTGTCTTACACGCTCACGGGTGACATTAAGTTCCTTCCCGATCTCTTCGAGGGTACGGTCGCTTTCATCTTCAAGCAGACCAAAACGCATACGGATGACCGCTTTCTCTCTTTCGTTGAGTTGGTCGAGTACTTCGTCGATCTGGTTGTTGAGGTCGTCTTTGAGTACGACATCGGTGGGGCTGAGGGTGGTCTTGTCTTCGATGAAGTCACCGAATCTTCCGTCATCTTCATCACCTACAGGAGTTTCGAGTGAGACCGGCTCTTTGGTGATCTTGATGACATTTTTAACTTTGTCTACCGAGAGTCCGACCTCTTTGGCGATTGTATCGAGATCTGGTTCTTTGCCTGTCTCCTGAAGGTGTTTACGGATGATCTTGTTGATGCGGTTGATCGTCTCGATCATGTGGATTGGGATACGGATGGTACGTGCCTGATCGGCGATGGCACGGCTGATCGCCTGACGGATCCACCATGTCGCGTAGGTAGAGAACTTGTACCCCTTTTCATACTCGAACTTGTCAACTGCTTTCATCAGACCGATGTTGCCCTCCTGGATCAGGTCAAGGAACGGCAGACCGCGGTTGGTGTAGCGTTTGGCAATGGAGACGACCAGACGCAGGTTGGACTTTGCCATACGGGTTTTGGCTTTTTCACTTTTTGCTTTACCTTGACGTATCTGGTTGAGGATCTCCTGAAGCTTCTCTTCGCTCAGGTCAAAGCCGCCTTTACTCGCTTCTCTGGTCTCGAAGAGTTTTTTGATTTCCACATAGGTGCTGACCATCGTTGTCTCGGGTACGGCATCGATGATATCCTCTTTGTCCATATTGATGATATTATCGAGGATTTTCTGGTGGTTTTCACGCAGCTGGTCATTAAAGAGCGGCAGTTTGTACTCGAGACGCTTGAGTTCTTTTTCAAAACTGTCATCACTTTTGAGGGCAGTTTCCATTGCTTTGACCAGCTCGTTGATGAGTTTGGATGTTGGCCCAAGGTCAAGCAGAGCTGCTTTTAGCTGCTCTTTTTTGTATGCGATTTTAAGACGTTCATGGATCACTTTGACCGGGTCTGTCTCATTTTTAATGACATCATCGAGTCCTTCCCGGGCTTTCATCCACTCTTTTTTGGCCTTTTCCAAGCGTTTGAAGCTCTCGATAACCTGTTTGACACGTTTGTCATTTTTGGGTGTTTTACTCTCGCCGGCCTCTCCATCGCTCTCATCTGCATCTTCTTTGTCATCGCTGTCACTTTTTTCATCTTCAAAACTTTTGAAGAGTTCTTTGACCCGTCTTTCACGGTTGAGCAGCGGTTCCTTATAGTTGAGGATGTAGTCGATGAGGTAGGGAACCGAACAGATAGCATCGATAATGATCTCTTCACCTTCTTCGATCTGCTTGCTTAATTCAACCTCTTCTTCTTTGGTAAGCAGAGGAATTTTACCCATTTCACGCAGATACATACGGACAGGTGAGTCGGAACGGCTCCATTCGAGCAGTTCTTTTTCTTTGTTAAGATCGAACTCATCCTCAATTTCACCGTCAGCTGCACGTCTGCGTGCCTCTTCACGGCGCTTGCTCTCTTTATCGGTCAGGTGTTTGGCATATTCGGAAGCAGAAATAATCTGCACTTTATTGTCTTCGGCAAGTTTGTGGATCTTTTTGGCCTGTGCCAGTGTGGGAGCCTTGTTGAACTCCTTGGCAATGTTTTCAAAGGTGACCACATCACCTTTTTTCTTGGATTTGAATAACGCTTCGATATTTTTTGTTGTGTCTTTTGCTGCCATTGAAACCCTTTTGATGTGTGAGAGAAATCTCTTTAAGATATGATAAAGGTGGATTATACCGAAATTTTCTTTGTTTTGGAGGTTCAATTTGGCAATTTTCGATTTTTTGGCTATAATCGCGAAAATTTTTCCGGTCTAACCCGGAGCGTAAAGGATCTACTTTGCAAGGAAAAGTCTGGAAATTCGGTGACAATATCGATACCGACCTCATTATTGCCGCGCGTTATTTGAATACAAGCGAACCCAGTGAACTGGCCAAACATGTTATGGAGGATGCCGACCCGGATTTTGTCTCTAAAATGAAAGAGGGTGACATCATTGTCGCAGGCGAGAATTTCGGCTGCGGTTCAAGTCGTGAGCATGCACCAATAGCACTCAAGGCGGCGGGTATCAATGCCGTTATCGCACCGTCATTCGCGCGTATCTTCTACCGCAACGCGTTCAATATGGGACTGCCTATCTTTGAACTTAAAGAGGCTGACGAGATCAACGAAGGTGATACCGTGCGTATCAATATGGATAACGGCGAGATTATCAACGTTACGCAGTCAAAGACCTATAAGTTCACACCCATTCCCGAATTTATGCAGGAATTGGTTGATGCAGGCGGGTTGATCAACTTTGCCAAAAAAGAGATTGAACAAGGAGCAGCCCAATGAGTACAAGAAACTATAGAATAGGTGTGATCAAAGGGGACGGCATCGGGCCGGAGATTGTCGATGAAGCACTCAAAGTACTCGATGCTGTTTCTGTGGCACAGGGGTTTAACCTCAAGTATGAAGAGTTTCTGCTTGGCGGTGCGGCAATTGACGCTACCGGTGTACCGCTTCCCGAAGAGACCATCCAGGGTGTCAAAAAGTGTGATGCCGTTCTTTTCGGTGCGATAGGCGGCCCGAAGTGGGACAATCTGGAACGTCATCTCAGACCTGAAACCGGACTGCTCGGTCTGCGTAAAGAGATGGGAACTTTTGCCAATCTCAGACCTGCAACGGTGTATGATGAACTTATTAACGCTTCCAGCCTGAAGCCTTCGGTAATTCAGGGTGTGGATATTATGGTGGTACGTGAACTTACCGGCGGTATCTATTTCGGTCAGCCTCGGGAACTGCATGAAGATAAAGCGTTCAACACCATGATTTATACCCGTGAAGAGGTCAGACGTATCGCCGTAGTGGCATTTGATATTGCCATGAAACGTGACAAGCGTGTTTGTTCTGTCGACAAAGCCAATGTGCTTGAAGTCAGCCAGTTCTGGCGTGAAATCGTTGAAGAGGTCGCCAAAGACTACCCTGAAGTGGAACTGAGCCATATGTATGTGGATAATGCCGCGATGCAGCTGATCCGTGATCCTAAACAGTTTGACGTTATTTTAACAGGGAATATTTTTGGCGATATCCTCTCGGATGCGGCAAGTATGCTCAGCGGCTCCATCGGGCTGCTGCCAAGTGCCAGTACGGGAAAAGGGGTAGGGCTGTTTGAACCGATCCACGGTTCCGCTCCTGACATTGCCGGACAGGGAATTGCAAACCCCATAGCGACTATCGCCAGTGCGAGTATGATGCTGCGTTACGCGCTCAATGAGCAGGAAGCCGCTGACAGAATTGATGAAGCGATTAAAAAAGCACTTGCCGAAGGTTATCGAACCGGCGATATCGGTGATTTTGATGCCAAGGAGATTGTCAGCTGTGCAGAGATGGGCGATATTATTGCCAACTATGCGAGCAGATAAATATTCTGCGTAGGGTGTTGTCCCCTGACAACACCTTTATTTTAGAAAAAAGATATATTGAGTATCAGATTATTGGTGTTGTGAAGGCACAACACCCTACAGAGATAAGGGTTAAGGGTATCGTATGGAAACCAAAGCGCGTGTGTTGATCGACTGTCATGATGCCAAGGGGCTCGTATATAAGATTTCGAAGGTCTTTTACGACCGTGATCTCAATATCGACTCCAACCGTGAATTTGTCGATAAGGAGAAAGAAAAATTCTTTATGCGTACTGTGGTAACGGGTACATTTGAGATTGAAGAGCTCGATGCCGCGCTGAGAGAAGTTGCTCCCAATGATGCGCATATCCGTGTTGTTGCACCCCAAAAGAAGAAGATCGTCATTCTTGCGACCAAAGAGTCACATGCTCTGGGTGACATTCTTATCCGGCATGCAGCAGGGGAACTGGGGGCAGATATCGAGTGTGTCATTGCCAACCATGAAACGCTGCGTGATCTTGTGAAGCGTTTTGACATCCCCTTTATTCACATTTCGGCAGAGGGACTGAGCAGGGAAGCGCATGAAGCCAAGGTGATGGATGAAATTGACAAACATACCTTTGACTATATTGTGCTTGCCAAATATATGCGTATCCTGACTTCAGATTTTGTTGCTGCCTATCCTGAAAAGATTATCAATATTCACCACTCTTTTCTTCCTGCATTTATTGGTGCCAATCCGTACAAGCAGGCGTATGAACGGGGTGTAAAGATTATTGGGGCGACTGCTCACTTTGTAACGGATGATCTGGACGAAGGCCCGATCATCGCACAGGATGTCATCCCGGTTAACCATCGTTTTAACTGGAAAGATATGCAGCGTGCCGGGCGTGATGTGGAAAAGGTAGTGCTTTCGCGTGCACTTAATCTTGTACTTAACGACCGTGTGTTTGTCAATGGCAACAAAACGATTGTCTTTTAAGCCAACCCATGTTTAATATTGTGTTGGTGGAGCCTCAGATTCCACAGAATACGGGGACGATCGGGCGGTTGTGTGTCAATCTGGGCGCAACACTGCATCTGATCAAGCCGCTCGGTTTTGACATTGATGACAAGGCGGTCAAGCGTGCAGGGCTGGACTACTGGAAGCAGCTCGATCTGGTGGTGTGGGAGTCATTTGAAGCCTTTCTTGCCGCACACCCTATCGATAACCGTACCCATATGGCAACCACCAAAACGGACAACCTCTATTTCAATGCCCATTTTCAAAAAGGCGATTATATTCTGTTCGGTTCGGAGACCAAGGGAATCAATGAGCGGGTACTTCTGGAACATCCCCAAAACTGCATCACCATTCCGATGGGCGGCAAGGGGCGCAGCCTCAATCTTGGTGTAAGTGTCGGCATCGTTACCTATGAAGCTTTGCGGCAGAACTATGAGGGCTTTGAAAAGATTACCATTGCCAACAGTTTGAAGGAGAACCTATGAATTTTGGAGATATTGTCTATATTGTTGCAATGGCTCTGTTTGCCTGGATGACTTTTGCAATTATACGCAACAACTTTCGTTCGAAATTCGACGATGAGGGAAACCGTAAAGATCTTGATGAGGAGAAGTAGGCTGTACACCTATCTTCTCGTATAATGGTACTTCCTTTTGCTTTTTCGGTAAAGGCTCAGCGCCTGTGGCATCAGGCGTTGCAGATTGGCAATGCGGTGGCCGGGATCGGGATGTGTTGAGAGGAATTCAGGTATCCTTTGTCCCTGTGCTCCGAATTTTTTCCAGAAGGTGATCGCCGCTCGCGGATCGTACCCGGCCTGTGCCATCAACATCAGCCCGATACTGTCTGCTTCCAATTCCTTTTCCCGTGAATAGGGCTGTACATAGGCGTAGGTAGCACCGTAACTGTAGGCGGTATTGACTGTCTGCGTAATATTTGGGTCTACTCCTGCAGCCCCAAGCCCTATTTGAAGCAGGGCTCCTACCAGTGTGGCATTCTGTTGCCGCTCGGCACCTTGTATACCGTGAGAGCGCAGGGCATGGGAAATCTCATGGCTGAGGACAGTGGCAAGCTCTGCATCAGTTTTGGCATATTTGAAAAGGCCCTTGTAGACAAAAACTTTTCCGCCGGGAAGAACAAAAGCATTGGCCTGCGGAGAATCGATGACATAGTATGCCCACCGGAAATCGGGTCTGTGTGCAACACGCGCAATACGCTGTCCGACCCTTCTGACACGGTTGTTGTAAGTAGGATTGTGGCTAATTTTTGCTTTGGAAAGTACCTCTTTTGCCTGCTGTTCTCCAAGTGCCCGTTCCTGTTGGGGCGATACTGGTGTACCACAGGCACTCAGGAGGAGCATCGCAGACAGGGCAGCCAGTATACTTTTGTACTGTTTTCTCATTTTCCTCTCCAAAATTTAATATAAAAATTATAGCCTACGGGGCTTTATCCTCTCCTAACCCCCCATTTACCAACTTTTCGATAAAATTAATGCCATTATTATCTATGAGGATGACCCTGATGACACAACCGTTACTGATCGAGATAGGGGTAGAGGAACTGCCCGCCATTCCGCTGCTTAAAATTGTCAAGAATATTGAAAATGCCTGGAAGAAAATTTTGGAAGAGTACAGGCTTGACAGTGACTTTAGCTTTCTCTATACACCGAGACGCCTGGTACTGATGCACAATGCAATGCCTATGAAACAGGAAGACAGTACTGTGGAACTGATGGGACCTCCCGTTGCAGCGGCATTCAAAGACGGTGAGCCCACTCCTGCTGCACTTGGATTCGCAAGAAAATGCGGGGTGGATGTGAGTGCATTGGGTAGAGCCCAAAAAGGCAAGACAGAAGTGCTCTACTTCAAAAAAGAGGAGAAGGGTGAAGAGACTGCTGCTTTGCTTGAAGAGATGATCAGAAAATGGATCGCTTCTATGGCATTTGGCAAAATGATGCGATGGGGTGACAGAAGTGATGAGTTTATCCGTCCAGTACGCTGGCTGCAGGTTAGACTGGGAGAGACTTCAGTCCCTGTAGAACTCTTCGGTGTCACTTCCGCTACCAAAACCTATGTACATCGTATGGTCAGCTATGATGCAGTCGAAGTACCGAGTATTGAAGCTTACCCCGAAGTGCTCAAAGAGGGAGCAGTGACGCTTGAGCCTTCAGAACGTGAGGCACGCATTCTTACAGAGTTCGATGCGCTTGAAGCGGAGCACAGTATTGTCATCGAGCGTGACAGAGCCCTGCTGGCAGAAGTGGTTGCCATTACCGAAAATCCCAAAGCGCTTGTAGGGAAGTTTGATGAGATGTTCCTTGAGCTGCCGCCGGAAGTGATCATCACCTCTATGAAGGAGCATCAGCGCTACTTCCCAGTCTTTGAAAACGGTAAGATCACCAACAAGTTCGTAGTGGTTTCCAACGCCTACACCGATGACTACGCCAAAGTAATTGCCGGAAATGAGCGTGTGCTGAAGCCAAGACTGGCTGATGGGCTTTTCTTCTACCGCAATGACCTGCGTAACGGACTGAGTACTGCAGGGCTTGAGAAGGTACAGTTTATTGACGGACTGGGAACGTTGGCAGACAAGATCAAGCGTGAAAAGGGCATTGCGCTTAGGCTACTTGCGCTTTATATAGACAAACTTGAAGCACAAACCGGCAAAACACCGGCAGAGCTTGAAAAGCTGATGGACAGAGCGGTCGAGCTTGCCAAGGCAGATCTGATGAGCGAGATGGTGTATGAATTTACAGAGCTTCAAGGGTTGATGGGCTACTACTATGCCAAAGCGCTTGGAGAAGATCCACTGGTTTACAATGCGATCAAAGAGCAGTATATGCCTGTGGGTGAGGGCGCAGAGCTTCCGAGCTCACTCTTCTCAGCGATTGTGGCGATGAGTATCAAGCTCGATACCTTGCTTGGACTTTTCAGTGTCGGCAAGATCCCTACCGGAAGCAAAGATCCATTCGCACTCCGACGTGCGGTTAACGGGATTGTGCGTATTGTCATCGACAATGATATTCCATTCAACATCGATGATATGCTGGAACTTCTTAAAGATGCGTATGACAGTTTTGACATCGAGCAGCTCAAAGCCTTTATTATCGAGCGTATCAACAAGAGTCTTGACGCCAACCCTTCTGTCATTGCCGCCGTTCTTGCCAGCGGAGAGCTTGATATCAATGAAATTGCAAAGAAAGTTGCTGCACTCAATGAGATTGTTGCGGATGAAAGCTTTAAAGAGCAGTTTGCCACCTTTAAACGTGTAGCGAACATCTCCAAAGATGTTGATCTGGATGGTGATTTGAGCATCGATGTAAGCCTCTTTAGAGAGGATGCGGAAGTGAGCCTCTACAATGCCTATGAAAAGGTACTCAACCAGGAGTTTGCCGATTACAAAACCAGACTTGAAGCACTTTTCGGTCTCAAGCGTGAACTTGATGCCTATTTCGATGATGTACTGGTTAATGCGGAAGATGAGGCACTGCGCAAAAACCGTCAGCATATGATCGCATCCATTTACAAAACCTTCCGGGATATTGCGGATATCAAAGAGATTACGGTTTAGGCAGCATGCCTGAGAGTTACGATACCATTATTATCGGCGCAGGGATTGCCGGATGTTGTGCGGCGTTTGCTTTGCAGCGACAGGGTCAGAAAGTTCTGCTTGTAGACAGAAGCGGAATGGCGGCCACTGGCGGTTCAGGTGCTGCAGGTGCCTTTGTCTCTCCCAAGATAGGAAAGGGTGGTCCGCTTCAGGCATTGACCAATGAAGCCTTTGCCTTTGCCAAAGATTTTTACCTCGAATACTTTCCTGATTATTTTCATCAAACCGGTGTGATACGCATCCCTAAAGATGCAGAAGATGCGAAGAAGTTTTCACTTTATGAGCCGCACAATGAAGCAAAGTATCGCTGGCTAAATAAAGAGCAGCTACAAAGACTTGGTATCAAAGAAAACAATGCAAGTTTTCTTTTTGAAGAAGCAGGTGTCTGTGATGCACCAGAGCTGTGTAATACTATTCTAAAACAGGTGCCCTTTCAACAGTTTGCAGTAGAAAAACTGATTTACAACAACGGAAATTGGACTCTTCTCAACGCTCAACGCTCGACACTCAACGCTCGACACATTGTACTGGCAACCGGACATGAGAGCGATCTGCTCGATCTACGTTACATGGGCATACGCGGCACATGGGGTTCGCGTGGTGACTACTACAGCACTTTAGAGCTTGATGTGAGTATGCATAAAAAGATCTCAGTCTCTGCCAATATTGGCGGCATCATCAAACTCGGTGCCACCCATGTCAAATCGAAAAGTCCCTGTATACTCTGTGATGGTAAACCGCTTGCATCACTTGAAGAGGTGGCAGCCAAGATGGTTGATACCTCCGACTTTGTGCTTAAAGAAACATTCTGCGGTATGCGTGCAGGCAGCAAGGACTACTTTCCTTTGATAGGAAGAGTAGTTGATGTACCCTACATGGAAGCACACCACCCCAACGTCTTTCGTGGTGCCAAACCACCGCTGAAACATCTGGACAACCTCTACATCCTCAACGGTGTAGGCGGACGCGGTTTTGTCTTCGCACCGCTGATGGCAAAGTGGCTTGCCGAGCTGATAGTAGAAGGAAAAGCTGTTGACAGACGTGTCGATCCGGATAGGCTCTTTTTGAAGTGGGCGAGGAAGCTGAAGGCGGAGCCTTCAGCTTAGTGAATAGTGAATAGTTTCGGTATGCGTTGCTATGCAACGCTTTTATTAAAGCTTTCTCAAAGAGAAAGCATACCAAAATTTCTAATTTCTAATTTCTAATT
>WGDG01000088.1 GCA_015493425.1 Sulfurovum sp. | reverse complement strand
GTACACTATGCTATTGGTATAAAAAAAGAGCTTCAGCACTTTTGCAAAACCCATAAAAACCGTTTTTGGATACTCTACTACCGCTATGCGGAGGAGAAGACACTTTTGGAGTGCCGCCGATGCGGCGCTCAGGCAGACAGATGTCATGACTACATTTTGGATCGTATACTCAAACACATTAAGGCCTTTGACGTGATGCGGGAATCTGAAGTGTTTGGGCAGGTACGGCAGTGTCTGCTTGGTGAACTGCATGAAGTACAAAGTGATATTGTACGGCACTACACGGCGAAGATAAAAAAGATATATACAAAAAAAGCGACACCTTGCGACGAAGCTGAAGCACTGTTTGAAAATGCTTTTGAAGCCTGTGGCGAAATGGAGAGACTGGGGATGCTCAGGCGCATTGTTTCGGGTTACAGAACCTATGGTTCTTTCATAGTCTTGGAAGAGCTATTGTCACAGACAGCAGTATATACGGCAGAAGTGGAAGAGCGTTTGCGCCCCTGTGTCTACAATGAGCTGATTCATCAGGAGAAGTTCCGCACCTATATCTCAAAACCTATCAGAGACAGATTGATAGACTTCACCCGCAGCAAAGCCTATGCTGAAGTGGTAAGTGACGAGATTGAGGTCTATCAAAGCCCGCAGGATGGTGAGGCAGATCCTGGCTGTGCCGAATGGATCGATCTTCTCAATGAGGAGCAGGCAATTATTTATCGGCTGAAGCATGGGTTTGAACTGGACAACAGAGCATTTCTGACAGTGGTGAACAGGTTAAACTATAAAGATGCCGACCTTGTAAGCGTATTGAGCAATGCAGAGCGCTTCTTCATTCAAATGGTGAGCAAATATGCCCTTGAGGATGATTCCGAATATTTGGCTCATATGGATGTAGCCGCTATAAAAGCGTCGATTGAAAGCAAAATTGCCAAACAAAGGGAGATTGCACAGAATAAATCGTATAGTGACTACAGCGAGGATGGTGAAAAAAAAGATATTTATCTGAAGCTGCTCTACAAAGAGCCTTTGAGTGCAAAGGAGATCGGCGTAATCTTCGGCTTGAGTGCAAAACAGGTTGACAAGAAAATCGAGAACAGTAAAAAAAAGATAAAGAGAAAACTATGAAAGAAGATTTGCGATATCTTGAACGCTTATTGGTAGAGGAAGAAGAACCTGTTGAACACCCGTCAGTTGATATGCTGGCTGCGTTTTCCGATGGCCGCCTGAAAGGAAAAGAGAAGGAAAAAATGCTATCTCACCTTGTACGGTGTGAATCGTGCCGGGATCTTTTGATTGTACCGAAAAAGAAACGAACTATTCGAAAACGCATAGGGCATACATCAATAAAAATAGTCAATCTTGTTGCAGCAGTTGCCGCATCATTTTTACTTTTTATATTTATTTCATTTCCAGAACATGAAAAAACGCAACTGGGCATAGTGGATCTCTCTACGATTTTTAACAATACACGTTACAAGGCACCGACAGATTCGGATATGAACAGTCAGAAAATAGATGCCGATGCTTATTTGAAAGAGATTCTGGAGATAACGGATATGTCTGATGTGGAGGCCTATCAGAAAGCCCGTGCCATGGAAGAGAATGGTGACCTGATACAGGCGAGAAGAGAGTACAAACGAGCCTATATTGCCATACGGCACAACCAAAACGCTGATGAACGCATCCGTCAGAAGATCGTAATTAACTACAGGTTGCTTCAGCTGAGTCAGAATGAGCAGAAGAAGAATAACGCCGGTATTAATGCCTACAAATCAATGCTTCGTTACGATATCGCTGTCTATGCGACACGCTACAAAGAGCCGTAATATGTCGCGTCTATTGGTATTATGGCTGCTTTTGTCCACTTTCCTTTTTTCCAAAGAGTATGCCCTCATTGTTACAATTGAACACTATGCCAGGCTTTCCCCGCTTAAAGGGGTACATGAAGATAACATCGTATATCGAAAGATCCTGCAAAAGTGGGGTGTGGAGAATATTGTTTCACTGGAGGATGCCAATGCGACAGCGGCGAATATTCTGTATCACCTTGAAAGGATTGCCGAAAAAATAGAACCTGGGGATAGCTTTTATATGTTTTTTTCAGGACATGGGAGCAGTCTATATGATGATCTATACGGTATGCGGTTTCAGCAGGCGGGCTTGACTGAGATATTGAGAGATTCCGGTGCCATACTCCCTTATGACTTTGATCCTGATCATATAGCGAAAACAGTCATTATTGGTAAACGTGACCTCTATCCGATCCTCATGAAAATCGATGAAAAGATAAAGTTTGCTCTCATTGTTTTCGATGCCTGTTACAGTGAATCTTCGATTCGAGGTATCGATGAGGGGGAACAAGAAGACCGTACTCCCAATATACTCACAGAGTCCGAAGGGTATCCCTATGAACATATTATTTATATTGCATCTTCCATTACCAAAGCACAGACAGGTATTTTCAGTCACGTTCTATATCAATGTTCGAGCCAAAAATTCAATCTTAAACAACTGAAAAGATGTCTCAACAATAAAATGGATAAAGGCTTTCAAATACCTGTAGTCTTGGGAAATGAATAGAACAGGATCAAAAAAAGTACATCAATAAGGAGTAATTTACTCTTAATTATTCGGGAAATCCCGAAATCTAATAATCTTTTGCTATAATCCATCTATTATAGCGGGGCATTTTATGCTCTAAATTCAATAAATTGGAGTGTCAACCATGCAGATGAGTGGTGCACAAATGGTGTGTGAGGCGATCATTGCCGAGGGTGTTAAGACCGTTTTCGGTTATCCCGGCGGAGCAATCATGCACGTATATGACGAGATTTACAAGCAGAACGGGTTTGAACACATACTG
>WGDG01000087.1 GCA_015493425.1 Sulfurovum sp. | reverse complement strand
GTTTTGTGCGGAAAAATGGTATTATATCGTATCAACAATTTATGCAGATTCTCAGCCGATACCAGTTTGAAACAGATGATAAAGCGGTAGGACGGGTACCATGGAAAGACTACTTTGTATTCCATTCGGCAGGCAAGCGTCCTGAAGAGAATCTGATTGCAGGAGACTTTGTCTCCAAAGCACTGCTCGCAGCGCTCTTTGAGATTGATCCTGCATTACTTAAAGAGGAGTGGGCCGCGTCCGAGGGGGCACTGAAGTCACTGCTGCAGGCACATGGTATACCGTTTGACAAGCATCTGTTCGCATCGAAATTCAGCGAGAGGGCAGGTTGCAAGGTGCACTACATGTATGAGGGTGAGCGGTTTGCATTTGCATTCAAAGACCAAGAGGGAGAGGTGAACGAATTTGAATTTTTCAGGGAGTAGCAGGCCGCTTGTTTTGGTACATCGTGCCATGCCGACGGTCACGGGTATGGAAGGAAGGGTCGATGTAATGGTGACTCCGCAGTTCTATACGCTTAAACGGGAAGAACTTCAGGTTCGTTTTGCCCATCAGGCACAGAAGATTGCCCCATCGCTTTTTGACGGTTTGCTGGAAACCCCTGCCAAGCATGACTACTTTGTCTATCGTGAAGATGAGTCCTGGGTATTCATTGCGTACAATCCCAAAGAGATCGCTGCATTTCTTGAAAGCCGCGGTATAGCACCGCAACAGGTTGCAAAACTCTTTTTTGCCCAGCAGGCAAGAGAGCATTTCACGGTTCCTGTACCACTGGGAGAAAAAGAGGCGCTGGCAGTGATCGGACAGACGGTCACCGTTGTCCCGCGTGCGGTATTGCATGAAGAGCAGTGGGGTACGTTTGACGAAACATTCCGTCCCAATAAAGGGGTGAGTTTCGGTGCAACGGGTGCATCTCTGTTAACACGGACACAGGCATTTTCTCTGGCCGCGATCTTCTTTCTTTTTGGCACAATATGGGTGGCGGAAGGATGGCGATACGGTCGTACCAATACGACACTGCAGTCCAAACTTGAAACCTACTATACAACATATCCGAGCCTGCAGAGCGCCTATACACGTGACAGCATTGCTGCAAAGTACCGGAAGATCGACAAGGCAGAGAGAAAAAAGCGTGAGATCGTAGGGAAAATTGCAGGAATGCTTTTCAAGGGCGTGACATTAAAATCTTTTGAGATGGATGAAAAGAGTTTTCGTGCCGTTTTTGAGGCTGTCGATACCAGGACATTGAAACGCCTGGAAGGGGTGGTAAAGGCTTCGGGTATTGTTCAAAAACAGCGTAAAACAGGCACAACAATGATAATAGAGGGGCAGGTATGATCTGGCAGCGCTACCGAAATGAACTGATTGTTGCAGCGGCACTGCTCTTCGCGCTTTCGGCATGGTTCTACAAACATAGTAAACGTACGGAAATGGCTCAGTCCAACCAGCAGATGGCAAAAGAGTTTTCCCTTCTGAAGGAGACCGTCAGTCTTAAAAAAATCTGGGGAGACAAACAGATAGGGAGAAAGGTCGACGGCCTGAAAAATCTGGTGAATCCCTCAAAAATGGTGTGGCAGAAGAAAGGACGCAAACTCCATATGACCCTGCATGACCTGACTGCCTCAGAAGTGAACAGAGTAGTCACCCGTTTACTCAATATCCCCGTGCAGGTGCAAAAACTGAAAAGTGAAAAAACGGGTAATACGTACAGCATGGAGATTGTATGCAAGTGGTAATCAAAACCTTGGCGGTTATGCTGATTGTTTGGCTGGCACTGTTGGTATTTATGCCGAAAGAGGAGATCTATTTCTGGGCAGAGCAGGCACTGGCTTCACAGGGTATCGAGATCAATGAAGGTCAGATGGATGAGCATCTTTTTGGTATGACGATTAAAGATGCTACGATTTATGTACAGGGTATCAATGTGGCAACGGTGAAGGAAGTATCACTTTTTACACTGCTGTTTTACACCAGGGTTGAAGCTGATGATATTCAGGCAGATGCATCCCTGGCACATATGCTGCCTGCTTCTGTAGCACATCTTGTGGTGACACATTCCCTGCTGCATCCGGAAACGGTCTATATTGAAGCAGAGGGAAGTTTTGGCAAAGCCGAGGGAACTTTTGCGCTGCAGACACGAAAACTGCATCTTGATCTGGTAAAAACAGGAAAAATCGAAACAGTACGGAATCTGCTGAAGCACGGGAAACAAGGATGGTATTATGAAAGCACTTTCTAATTCCCGTTTTATGAACCGTCTAATCGGTATACTGCTCGTGCTGCTGTTGGTCAAACTGCTTTGGCTGACGCTTGAAGTGGTATTGATGCCGATATCCGGGGTAAACCATGCGCAAAGTAAAGAGGCCAAGCCACTCTACTATCGTATCAAGCTGACACCTGGGAACAGTATCGCTCCCCGTCCAAAACCCAAAAAGCAGATTACAAGCAGTATAAAAGATATTAAACTGCTTGGTGTCTACCACTCTCCCAGCCAGACGGTCGTGACTGTCTCCTACAAAGGAAAAAGCAAGGTGCTGGCTATGGGGGAATCGGTGAACGGTTTTGTGCTTGAGGGCGCAGGTCACGGATATGCACTCTTTAGCAAAGGTGCAAAAACCTACCGTGTGGATTTGATGGAGAAAAAGGGGAGTGGCAGCTATAGGGTATCAAGTCCCAAACACAAGGCGGCTATACCCAGACCATCCTCATCTGTGCAGGGAGAAGTGACCGATGCGGGAGACCATAAGATTGTTGACAGGTCTTTACTTGAGCACTATACGGCACATATGGATGAGATTTACAAAAATATCGGTATCATGGACGTTAAAAAAGGCGGTAAAATCCAAGGCTTCCGTGTCAGCTTCGTGAAGCGTGGCAGCCCTTTTGCCAGGCTGGGGTTACGGCGAGGTGATGTGCTCAAGGCAGTCAATGGACAGCCTCTGACAAGCTACAAAGCAGCGTTTGACGCCTATAGATCGGTCAATGATGCCTCCGGGCTGACATTGACAATTCAAAGAGGAAACAAAGAGATGGAGTT
>WGDG01000086.1 GCA_015493425.1 Sulfurovum sp. | reverse complement strand
ATATAGTCATTTGTTTCATAAGAGTCCTTTGTTAGTTGTTTTTGATTGATTTATATAGGTAATAAGTGCCGTTGAACCAGGGTGGATCCAGTCTTTGCGGTTTCGAACCTATAAACGACACGCAGGTGTCGTCTGTTTAACGCTCTCCCAGCCTCCGCAGCTCCGCTTCGCTACGACCACTACGGTTTCTTAACGCACCTCCCGGCCTTCGGTGGTCTCTGCGAGACATCACCTCCGGTTTCGAACCTATAAACGACACGCAGGTGTCATTTATTACGGTTCTCACATCCCAGGTATTCGGGGGATTTTACCTAATTTCGAGTTACGGCAGTACCAGCCCCAGCCTTTTTTCATCCAGTGTCCGACAACCGGCATCGGGATCATTTTGGCACGCTTGTTGTCTCTGTAAACAAAAGCTGCACCGTTTCCAATATCCATTACACACAAGATGTTCAAATGATCCAGGTAGCTCTTCTTCGAATCGATACCCTGTGCATGCTGAAAGATGTTATAGGCAGTATTACGCGCCATTACTTCCGCTACATGCCCCTGCTTGGCACGCCACTGGGGTCCCATCAGCGAGGCAGAATCTCCCACAGCATATACACCGTCAAATCCTTCAATTTCGTTGTATTCGTTGGTAACGACAAATCCTGCATCACTCAGCGGCAACCCGGACTCTTGCAGGACGCTGTGACCAGTACCGGCCGAAATAAACATGGTCAGGTCAGACGCCAGTTTCGTACCATCTTCAAAAAGAATGCCGTCTTCGACAAATTCAGTAATTTTGGAGCCGATCTTCTTTTTGATGTCATCCATCGCAAACATTTTCTCCATCATCACCAGAGCCTTCTCTCCCATCTTCTGCCCGGGCTTCTCCATCGGGGCAAAAAAAGTCAGCTCAAATTTATCACGTAATCCTTTTCGCTTCAGAAAATTATGTACGTTAAAAAGAACTTCGAATGCCGGACCGCCTCTCACAGCGGAGGAATCTTTCTGGTTACCGCCAAATCCAAACGCAAGCTTCCCTTCTCCTTTGCGTACCAAAGCATCAAGACGCTTAAAGAGTTCAGTAGCTTCTTCCGGCTTTCCACAAATAGACAGGGTATGTTCCATTCCCTTGTGCTGTATCTTGTCCTGCCCCAATGCAACCACAAGATAGTCATACCCTTCCAACGTTCTGCCGCTGGACAGAGTTGCACTTTTACTCTTTGGATCTATCGCAGTGACCGAATCAATAATCAGTTGAAAACCATGGGCAAAAGCCAACTGATCCAGCGGTATACTTACCTCATCCTGTGTCGCTTCACCGGTAGGAATCCAGATTGACGTAGGATAAATATAAAAAAAATCCCTGTCACTTACCAGCGTTACATCCATATCATGCTTACGCAGATAGATTGCAGTTTCCACTCCGGCGAAACCTCCGCCAAGTACAAGTACCTTTGCCATCTTCACTCCTCTGTGTTAATGATGTATTGATAGCAGCCTGACGTATGTAGCTGTCAGGCTTTCTTCAGAATAGACTGCTACTTCCTTTTTTTCTCTATCAGGTCTGCTCGGGGGTAGACAAAGACCGTATGTCGGATAACTGAAATGTTCTTTTTATCATCGACCGCATAGGCTTTGATAGTAACAGGGATAGGTACATCTTTTCTTGTGTTGTCTGCCAATTTGTCTTTGGTTCTGAGAACAACAACTTTCTTATGCTTCTTCTCCGGAGCAATACCAAATGCCTCTTTAGGGCGGATAATCTCAATTTTGTTCTTCAAGTCACCTTCAATTTCAAAATAGTAATTATGACGCTTACTGTCGGTATTGGCAAACAGGAAGACATAATCATTCTCGACATTTCCGTCAGGAAGGATCTTGTAAAGCCGTGTTGTTTTGTTGATATTCAGGAGCATGTGCTCTTTTTCACTTCCCATCACAAAAAGGGATACAAGGACAATCGCCAATACGGTAAAGTAGGCAATTACCTTCGGTCTGAAAATTTTTGTTTTACGCTCATGTTTTTCTGTCTCTACCACACTTGACCACTGGACAAGGCTCGGCTTACCAAGTGCTCCCATCACCTGGGTACAGGCATCGACACATTCCAGACAGTTGATACACTCAAGCTGAAGACCTTTACGAATATCGATATGTGTCGGACAGACTGTCACACAACTCTCACAGGTCGTACATTCTGCTTCCGGGTTCACCGATTTGAGCTCCTTTTGCTTATTAAAGGCTTTATGTCGCTCATTTCCATGCCCTTCATAAATTTCACCACCACGAATAGGATCGTAGATTGCCATCAGCGTATCATCGTCATACAGTACCGACTGCACACGGCTGTAGGGACAGATATAGACACAGAAGTTCTCTTTGATAAATACCACATCGGCAATCAGGAACAATGCTACACCGAGAACAAACCCGACCATAATCATATGATCGGCCGGATGCTGAAGGTATTTGAAGAAATCTTCCGGCGGTATAAAGTACCACATAAAATCGGCGGCAGCAATAAGTGCCAATACTGACCAGATAAGAATGGCAATGGCTTTTTTGACTTTGTTCTCCGGCTTGCTCATGTCCGGTTCCTGCTGCTTATTTTTAATACGTTTGCGCAGCCCCAGAAGCTTTGTTTCAATCAAGTCTCTGTAGATAACACGGAAAATGGTTTGAGGACATGCCCATCCGCACCATGCCCGACCACCTACTGCCGTTACGGCGAAAATCCCCAAAAAGAGGAGCATCAAAAGAAACGGCATGAGGTAGAGTTCCTGCATATCAAAGGCGACACCCATCAATTCCAGTTTTTTATGGTCAAAACTGAGCAGGAAAATATGGTTGCCGTTAATTGTGATCCACGGCAATACCAGAGCAATGACAGTTATCGCTGCATACATCCAGTAACGCTTGATACGATAGGGAACCCACCCCTTCAAATACTCTTTTGCTTTGTTTTTCTTTGGTTTGGTCTCTTCGACTTTGGCTGTTGCTTCCATTTACGATATCCTTTCAGTTTGTTTTTTTTCTGTTTCTGTTTTGTTTATCTGCTCAAAAGGGCAGATAAGCACTGTATTATCTATACCCGGTACCTGTGCCGGTGTTGCAATTTCCATCCAGGAGCCTTTAACCAGTTCCTTGATACCTCTCGATTCAATATAGTCCTTCAGCGAACTTCTGCTGACATTCAGTTCTCTCGCTATCGCACTGACACTTTTCCCCTCTTTGAGAAGGGTGATGATCTCTGCCTGATAGACATCGAATTTTGAGGATGAACGGCTGCCCTTGGGTCGGCCGATCTGGCCGGTTTTGGCTTTTTGTGCTTCCCTCAGATCATTCAAAAGAGGAAATACATCCACCAAAGGCGTCGTTTTTGTGATTTTAATACCTGTTTTGGCAAGATAAAGCACAATTCCTCGGCTTAACATACAGTTGATCACCTTGACAATCTCTTCAACCACATCACTTAGAATCGCCAAATGTTCAACGACGATTATATCTTCATTCTCCTTGAGAGACTTCAGAAACTCGTTAAACTCTTCACGCTCTTCGATCGGACGGTTTTTGGTACTGTACTCGATGACTTCTTTGTCTATCTCTAATCCCTGTGTCAATGCAAAAGAGAGAATAATCCGCTGCTGTTCGGACAGATTGTTATAGTTGGACATCTGTCTAAGATACGCATATGTCATGGTACTCCTTTTGCATTTGTGTCATTGTACACCTTTTGATGTAAAAAGTCAATAATATTTTTTATTTCTACGTCATATTTTACCTTTTTACGTCACATAGGATATATTTTCGTCATCTTTTATGCTAAAATGTACAAAAATTTTTGAGGATATCCCGTGAACCTAACACATCTTGACGAACAGAACAAACCAAAAATGGTCGATGTCTCCGACAAAGAAAACACCACACGCATTGCAACTGCGAGCGGCATTATCGAAGTAGGTCAAGCTGCTTTCGATGCTGTTATTGCCAACACGGCAAAGAAAGGGCCGGTACTTCAAACTGCCGTTATTGCAGCCATTCAGGGAACCAAACAGACAAGCACGCTGATTCCCATGTGCCATCCTCTGATGCTTACATCAGTTAAAACAGATATCGAAGAACTTCCCGAGCTTCCGGGCTTCAAGCTGACTGTTACAGCAAAACTGACCGGGAAGACCGGTGTAGAAATGGAAGCGCTCACCGGTGTCAGTGTAGGACTGCTGACGATCTACGATATGCTCAAAGCCATCGACAAAGGTATGGTCATCAGAAATATCCAACTCGAACACAAAAGCGGCGGAAAATCAGGAGACTTCATGAGAGACAGCAACTAAGGTTGCATCGTTTTCCCGCTATTTGATGTATAATAACTTAAATATAATAGAAGGAGTTCTTGATGATTCTCGATAACAACACCACAGAAAAACCGCAGATTGAATATCCTACCCAATGGGGATACAAGATCATCGGACGTGACAAGGAAAAACTCAAAGCCTGTATCAAAGAAGTGATGGGAGACAAGGAACACCTCTGCTCACTTGGCAATACATCACGAACGGGGAAATTTACTACCTATAATGCCTCTTGTACTGTAGAAAACGAAGAAGAAAGAGACAGGCTTTTTAAATGTTTCCAGGATCACGACGATGTGGAGATGGTCATTTAACGTTTACTGCCTGTTTTTGTGCCGATGAAGCATCTTGTCGGCACTCAAACTCACCAGCATCGAGACGATGACGTAGGCAAGAAAGAAGTAAAGTCCCACTTCCACTTCTGCACGACTGACATCCCCTTTATTTGCTGTCAGGTAGACAAGAAAAGTCGCCACAACAAAAACATCGACCATCGACCACTTTCCAATCATTTTGAAAAACTTCACCACACCGTGGGCAAAACGGTTCTCCATAAAAAGACTGACAAAAAGCATGGAAAGTGTTTTCACAGTCGGAATAAGTACCGAGAAAAGCAGTATTGTCAATGCAACTACAGTGTCTCCGTTCTCAAAAAGCTTGGCAATCGAGCCTACCACACTTTTGGATTCGAATGAAAGCACCACATCTCCAAGGTACTCTACCTCTTTGTGGATCGTCACCATCATAATGGGTGCTGTCAAGCCAAAATAGAGCATCTCTCCGGCAGCAAGCGCACCAAAAAAGGTAAACTCACGCAAAGTCAGTACAAAATATGCCAGTAACACTATCAACAGAAGACCCATAGCGTAATAGGTATAGTGCACTCCTGCCTTTCGGTGCTGCTTCTGTTTTTCCCGTTCTGCTGACAGTACTTTGCGTTTGGTATTGGTATAAAGCCCGAATGAGAGTTTTTCTGCCCACTCCTTGGCTTTGTACGCTGCCAATGCTTTGGGATCCATCTGTTTGACAAGTGCCTCGGTTATCTGTTCATAGGCTGCCGCCTCCCGGGAAGCCTTCAGTCCAAACCATCCGATACCTGCCAGTACGGCACCCAAAATGACATACAAAATAATCCGTTTCACTCTTTCACCTCAAAGTAAATCAACAGCGTTTTCTGAAAGAAGTTGTCATTGTCGTCACTGATCATGACATAACGGTGCTTCCCGACTTTCGCCAGCCCCTCGAAATTATCCACATCCCATCCCTTATGGCTGTCCATCTTCAAAAGTACTTCTGAGTGGCACCATCCCTTGTTACAGCGGTTGAGATAGACCTTTTTGAGGGTAACCACAAAAGGGTCGAGCAGTCCGGTGAAAGAGCGCTCAATCACCAGCAGATTACCGTCATCCGTTACTTCAATAGCTGACACCGCACTCCGTGCCTCAGGCTCGGCATTGAAATGCCACTGCTTTCCATTCAGGGCATAGACCGTCTGGCGTTTTTTATCATCACGTTTCAATGGCCACTCTGCTACCGTCAGCACACCATAGCGCGGATGCCATGCCAGAGCCTCGAGCGATTTGTTCTTGCTGCGGTAGTGTTTAGAACTGCGCAGGATTTTTGGAAGTGTATATTTTTTGATACGCTGCCCAATCTTGTTGGAGTTTTTATGAAACCATCCGATCTTCGGCTTTCCCTCAAACGAGATCAGCAGCCGCTTTCTGCCGTCAAGTGTCATACCCTCACTGTCTCTGCGCCACTTTTTAAACGATTTGCCGCCTTTTTTCAGAAGCGGTACCGCTTTGAGCGGTTCAAGTACCTCGATCTTTTTGCCAAAACGGGCATGGAAAACAAACAGCACCCCTTCATCACTGACCATATAGAGACGGTGAGTTGAAGCATCATAGGCAAGGTCTGAAATCTCCGAAAATTTCTGTCCGTCAATTTGACTGTAATGCAGTACCTTCTGGTCTAAAAAATGTATGGATGTTTTGGAAAGGTCAAAAGAAGGGGGGACAATATTGATACCTGTCATACCCGCGCATAAAAGTACCGTCACGGCAAGCCAGCCAAGCAGAAACTTTTTCATGTACGGGAAGACTTTTCAGGAAAAAAATATGCGGCAACGATGATCCATACTACCGCAAGATCAATGGCCACATCGGCAAAATTAAACACAGCAAAGTGAAACCCGCAGTGCCAGGCAACATAGTCAACCACACCGTCATGCACAAAGCGGTCATAAAGGTTTCCCAGTGCACCGCCTATGAGCAGACCTATGGGGAAGGCATACCGTTTAAGGTAGCCCTCCCTCAATACAAAATACAAAATAGCCCCAACCAGCAATAACTGGATCCATTTCAGGTACGGGCCGAGAAAAGCAAATAGGGAAAAGGCAACCCCCTTGTTGAAGTGCAAAGAGAGATCAATACAGCTGCCGGGACGATAATAACCTTCCAGAAAAAGTGTCTTTATGCCCTGGTCGACAATGAAAGTACCAATAGCAGCAAGTAGAAAAACGGCAAATATACGCATTAGACCAATGCACTCTTGAAAAATGCTGTGCAACGATCCATCATTGCTTCAAGTTCCCTTTCATCCTTTCCTTCAAGCAGCAGTCTGATCTTGTTCTCCGTTCCGGAGTATCGGAAAAGGTGGCGCATCCCCTGTGCTTCTACTTCTGCCTTCAGCGCATCAAGCCCTTCAATTTCTTCAAACGGACGCTTCTCATCCACAAGCAGGTTGACCAGCATTTGAGGATAGGAGTCGTAAGGATTAAAAGCTTCACTTGCCTTTTTACCTGTTGTCACCAAATAGGCAAGTGCCTGCAACGCACTCGAAAGCCCGTCACCGGTTTTGGCATAATCCGAGAAAATAATATGCCCGCTCTGCTCACCACCAAAGTTAATACCCTTTTGCTGCATCACTTCAACGACATTTTTGTCGCCTACAGCAGAACGGTAAAGTTCGAGATCGTGTCTGGACAGATATTCTTCCAACCCCTGATTACTCATGACCGTTGCTACCATACCGTCACCTTTAAGCGTACCCTGTTCTTTCATATAAACAGCCAGTACCCCCATCAGTTTGTCGCCGTCGATGACTTCACCCTTCTCATCGACCAGCACCAGCCTGTCCGCATCCCCATCCAGAGCAATACCAAGGTCTGCACGCTTGTCCAGCACCACTTTTGCAAGATTTTCCGGGTGCATCGCACCGCATCCGTCATTGATATTGAAACCGTTCGGTTCATCGCCAATGACAAATACTTCTGCCCCAAGCTCCTGTAAAATGGTCGGGCCGACAATATAACCCGCACCATTGGCACAGTCAATCACAATACGCATCCCAGAAAGGGTCAGTGACTTTGGAAAAGAATTTTTGATATGTACAATGTATCGGCCTATCACATCATCGATACGCTTCGATTTCCCAATATGCTTCCCTGTCTCCTGTGCTGATTCTACTTGTGCATCATCTGCAAAGATCGCCTCAATTTTTTCTTCTTCATCACGGTTGAGCTTGTTCCCTTCCGCATCGAAAAATTTGATACCATTGTCATAGTA
>WGDG01000085.1 GCA_015493425.1 Sulfurovum sp. | reverse complement strand
TTCGGCAGTAAAATACGGTAGGGTCTCTCTTTTTCCAGTACTTCTATCAGTTTTTTATCACCCGGATTGAGTTTTTTCCCATATTCTGCAGTTGTAAATTTGAAATCAAAATCGATAAACAGAAGCTTTGGTCTGTTTTCAGGCTCAACATCATCTACGAATTCATCTAAATTCTCAATAAAATCAGCAATTTTATCATTTGGCAGGAAAAAACCGTAATTGGTTTCATTATCTTCATCCAAAAGTGCATTCGCTTTCAGATAGGCATCATCCATTGCAAAAAGCAGAACCTTTGGACTTTTTGTCGTTTGCGCTTTTTTTGCAATAATAAACTTGTCTACTGTATCAAATGCAATATCCTCAATATTACTTCGAACCAGCTCATAGTTATAAAAAATATAACTCATTGCAAAAAGCAGCGTAACCACAACACTTTTCACCAATGAATTCATTAGAATATTTTTCATTTATCTATTACGGCACCACATCATTGTATCTTCAAGCAGAAATGTTTGTTGGAACACTACTGATCCTCTTTCCATGCCTGTGTAACGATTTTTGGGTTATCATCATATATTTTTACTTTTTCCGCCCCGATGCAGCGCCCCTCACCATCAAGTTCAAACACGACCATCTGCAAGATCGCTTTGCAGCTGTCAGGAATGTCATGGTGGCCGCCTAGACCGGTCAGGAAGCGGCGGAGCGGTACGGCCTTATCCATACCGATGACACCGTCATAGCAGCCGGTCAGCCCTACATCTGTGACATATGCACACCCCTGTGTTACCTGGAGGTCATCGGTACCTACGTGGGTATGGGTTCCCAAAATGGCCGAAACATCTTTTTTAAGCATATGCAACAACACATTCTTTTCTGAGCTTGCTTCGGCATGCATGTCAACGACAATATGTCGTATACCTTCTGCCTGCAAAGAAGCCACAACAGGAGCAATTGTCGTAAACGGATTGTCTACCATCGGCATGGTGTAGTGCCCCATCAGGTTTAGCACAGCGACATCGTGTTCTCCAGCCTGTACACGGATAATCCCCTTTCCGGGAGATGCTTCAGGATAGTTCATGGGACGAATAAGGGGATAGGTTTCAAAAAGTTCGAATATCTCTTTTTTATCGAAGCTGTGATTGCCGCCGGTCATCACATCGATACCGCAGCCAAACAGTTCATCAGCATTCTTTCGTGTCAGTCCAAAGCCATGTGAAGCATTTTCATAGTTGGCAATCACAAGATCGAGAAAATGTTCCTGCCGCAATCGGGAAAGATGTTTTTTGAGCATTTGACGCCCCGGTTTGCCGACAATATCTCCGATAAAACCGATGCGCATAAAGTCTTCTTCTTAACGCTGAGCGCTTTCTCCGGCAAACGGCAGCAGTGCAGATGCCCACGTAAGCCCACCGCCGAAGGTGTCAAGCAGCATCAGTTCGCCTTGCTTCAGCCGTCCTGATTCCCAAATATCATTAATTGCCATTGGAATGGAAGCTGCTGAAGTATTCCCGTATTTATGGACAGTTACTACAACCTGCTCTTCTTGCATTTTCAGTGCATCTCCTACTGCCTTGATAATACGGTAGTTAGCCTGATGCGGTATAAAATGGGGAATCTCCTCCGATGGAATATCGTTCTTTTTGAGAATCTCTTTGACATCTTTTGTCAGTGTCTTGACTGCCAGTTTAAAGGTTTCATTTCCTTTCATCTGTACATATTGGAGCCCCTCGTCAAGCACTTTTTGGCTGACAGGGTTAACCGTACCCGGTGCAGGTGTTACCAGGAAATCGGCATATGCACCGTCTGCACTTGCATGGACATCTATGAAAGCTTCTTTTTTATTATTGGTTGCCGAAATAACTGCTGCTCCCGCACCGTCACCGAAAAGAATACAGGTGCTGCGATCCGTATAATCGACAATAGATGAAAATTTTTCCGCACCGATAACCAGTACATTCTTTTTCATTCCCGATTCAATGAAAGCTTTTGCAACCGAAAGCCCGTACACAAATCCGCTGCAGGCTGCCGCAAAATCAAATGCCTGTACATTTCGGATACCGAGTTTTTCGGAGATAATACAGGCTGTTGAAGGCATATTGAAGTAATCAGGTGTCACCGTTGCACAGATCACCAGATCGATATCTTCAGACGTCAATCCTGCGCGCTCAATGGCAAGTTTTGCTGCTTTTACACCCATGTCACTGGTGTACTCATCATCTGCAGCAAGATGGCGTTCTTTAATTCCTGTTCTTTTTGTGATCCACTCATCACTGGTATCTACCATTTTTTCCAGGTCTTCATTGCTGAGAATCTTTTCGGGAACATAGGCACCGATTGATTTAAAAGAGGCATAGACTGGTTGTGTTGTTGACATTATGGTCCTTGAAACAGGCTGTATGTATGCATACAAACCCGATAAAATCGTCTCTTATTTTACCATAATATTCTAAGAATAGCAGGGAGAAAAAGGGCAGAGAAGACGTTATGCCTTCTCACCAAGGAGTAATTCTATACGTTCATTGACGTTGGATTCAGTATAACGAAGTGCCTGAAAAATGGCATTTTTAATCGCTTTGGAGTTGGATGAGCCGTGGGAAATAATGGCACATCCGTTAATACCAAGCAGCGGTGCACCGCCATACTCAGCAGGATCCACCTCTTTTTTCATAGAGGTGAATACTTTCTTTTTCATCATCAGCGCACCGATCTTTGCAGGGAGTGACTTTCGAATATACTGTTTCATCAAGGTAAAGATGGCAGACTGTACCCCTTCAGCTGTCTTCAGCAAAATATTCCCGGTAAAACCATCAGTGACAATGACATCAATCTCACCACTGAAGATGTCACCGCCTTCAACGTTACCGATAAATCCGTCAAGCCCTTCAAGCAGTTTGAATGCTTCTTTGGTCAAAGCATTGCCTTTGCTGTCCTCTTCACCGTTGCTGAGAAGTCCGACTTTGGGATGGGCTCTGCCCATTACGCTCTGCACGTATGCTTCACCCATATAGCCAAATTCAAAGAGATTCTGCGGTGTACAATCCGTGACTGCACCGACATCGAGTACAAGAGAACGGCTCCCTTTGACAGTCGGCATAAATGTTGCCAGTGCCGGCTTGCTGATATGCGGCAAGCGTCCGATGCGCAGTGTCGCCAGCGTCATCGTCGCACCGCTGTGTCCGGCAGAGACAACAGCGTCAGCCTCTTTGTTACGTACCAGTTCTACGGCTTTGTAAATAGAAGACTCTTTACGCTTGAGTGCATTGGTTGCCTGGTCTGCCATATCGATCACATCGGAAGCGTCGACAATTTGAACTTTATTGATATAATACTGGGGAAGGAGGGAAAGAATCTCTTCTCTGTCACCTACAAGAATAGGCAGGTACTGTTTCTCTTCAAGTGCCTGGACGACACCTTCAATGACGGGTTCGGGACCAAAATCCCCTCCCATAGCATCGATTGCAACTTTAGTCATTACAATTACGCTTTGTTCGTTTTGTACTCACCTGTTGTCATATTCATATGGTGAGGCATTCTCCATGTTCCGTCTGCATCTTTTACAGGCATTGGAAGTGTCAGTTTGTAATGTGTTCTTCTTTTTGCCGATCTTGTTTTACTTACACGTCTCTTAGGTACTGCCATGGTCTATCCTTTGTTACTAATTTTAATATTCTATCTCCAGCGCTTCTTCACTTCCGTCACAATCGTCACAGTAGTGAAAAGCCCCTTCGATGGCATTGATCTCGCTCTGGAGGATATACGTTACATCAATAACGCCGTCCAAAAACTCGATTATATCCAAATCATCTTTATCTTCCGATACCCGGTCGCTGAGTGTCAGCTTCAACGGCATGTCGATCTGTCGACAGTAGGATGTACCGCAACGATCACATACCAAAGGCAGTTCTCCGCTTATGGCTGCATCAAGAAGTGCACGATGATAACCGCTCTTTTCCAGTGTTCCCTTT
>WGDG01000084.1 GCA_015493425.1 Sulfurovum sp. | reverse complement strand
GGGGGGGCATGTGCAAACCGATATCTTGGTTTTGACCATTTGGGAAGACCGTATAACTCACAATTTCCAAGCTCACAACAACCTAATAATGGCGGCTATCTTACTGCTCAGTGTGTTTTCACCTTTACCATGTCTGACGGTGCCACGTTTAAGATCAACATCGAACCTGAAACAGGATATGCCTATATCGTTGGGCAGCCAGACTCCTGATTCCATCTCCTGTTTACCCCTTATTAAGTTTCTTAAGTTACAATTAAGTATAAAGAAAGCGGAATGCTTCTTTATACTTTAACACTAAAGGATCTATCATGAATAAAAGTATTACCGGTCGACATTTCGAGCTGACAGATGCCATCAAAGCATATGCCGAAGCACTGCTTGAGGGATTCAAAAAATATAACCTCGACATTATTTCGGGAAGCGTCGTCATTTCAGCGGATGAAAGAAACGGAAAGAAAGGCTTTAGTGTAGAGATTTTGGTCAACCTCAAAGACAAAAACACCATTGTCATCACCGAGCACAACAAAGATGTCTATGCCGCACTCGACCTTGGTGCTGAACGTGTCAAGAAATCACTCAGACGCCATGCAGACAAGATCAAAGACCATAAAGTCAACAGCTTTGCAGACCTTGGCGAAGAGGCCGAAGCGGTTACCGAGATCGAGGCGGAAGATATTGAGATCGTTCCTATGGATTTGGAACTCCACAAACCGCTTGACTTTGATGAAGCCATTGAGGCACTCAAAGCAGATAAAAAACGCCAGTTCATCGTATTCAATGACTATGACGGCAACATGCGCGTTATGTACAAAAGAGCCGACGGGAAGTTCGGACTCTATTAAAAAAACAGTGTTCAGCGTTCAGCGCTGAGCGTTGAGATGTATGCATGATTTAAAAATGCATACACAAGAATTCCTAATTCCTAATTCCTAATTCCTAATTTTACCGCCTCCAGTCTATTTTTCGCCCGGGTAATTACATTCTCATCCTCTGCCATATCAAGCCATCTGAACTTCTGTCCGCTCTGAATAGTACCGTCAATGATGTCTCCGCTGTTACGGAACTTGAGGTCAAGTTTGGCAATATCGAAGCCGTTGGTAGTATCACAGAATTTTTGCAGCCGTTCGTTTTGGGGTTTGTTACTGAAAAGGTAGCACCAGCTTTGCAGGCCATTACGCCCTACCCTGCCCCGCAGCTGATGCAAGGTGGCAAGCCCCAGCCGTTCTGCACCCACAATAACAATAAGCGTAAGTTTTGGCAGGGAAATGCCCACTTCAACTACCGTTGTTGCCAGCAAAATATTACCGTTTTGGCGGAATGACAGCAACACCTCTTCTTTCTCCTTGTCCTTGCCGTGTGTCACATACACATGCTCAAAACGCTCTTCCCAAAACCCCCTGCTCTCTTCAAGCGACTGGTAGGGAATCTCCGTACTCTCCTCCACCAAAGGGTAGACAATGAGCACCTGATTGTTTTGCGCTATCTCATCTTGTATATGTTCTAACAATGCAGGGAAATCAGGACGGCCGATCACTTTCGTGGATACTTCTCTCTCAAACGGAGTAGTGGTGATAAGACTCACATCGATCAATTCACTCTCCATCATCGCCTGTGTACGGGGAATGGGGGTAGCGGAGAACTGAATGTAGTGGGGGCGCACATCTTTATCGGTATCCATCAATGCTTCAAGTATTTGACGCTGCTTGGTACCGAAACGGTGCTGTTCGTCCACCATGACAAGCGGCGCTTTGGGAAGGTCTTCCTTGTAAAGCAGTGCATGGGTACCAATAATAAAATCCGCTTCGCGGTAGTCACCTGTGTCATGCCCCTGCATCACCAGTGCGATCTTTACTTCTTTTGGTAAATGTTTCTGTGCCTCTTCATAAAGCTGCAGCGCAAGCAGTGAAGTGGGAGCCATCAGTATGCTTCTATGCGGCAGTGCCGTCATGGCCGCCGCGAGTATGACCATCGTCTTTCCCGATCCGACATCGCCGACGACCATACGCCGGGCAGCTCTCTTTGCATTGCCCAAATCACTGCGTATCTGTGCGATCACCTGCTGCTGTTCAGCGGTAAGTGTAAAAGGAAGATGGTTTATAAATGCATCTATCGGACCGTTCAATGCTTCCATAGCCTTGAAGTCTATGCGTTTTCCCCGCAGCTTTTTAAGGTGGTTGTAGGCTTCGACAAACTTTAATACCTCGACAAACCCTGCTTTGAATCCCCCCTCTTCATAAATATCATCAAGTGTATTGGGAAAGTGGATGCGCATCAGCACAGCTACCTCTTTGGAGTCAAGCCCTTCATCAAAAAGATTCTTTTCTGTTATGTAGGCTTCAATGAGTGTACGTATTTCACTCTCTTTAAGTACGGTTTTGTACTTTGGCGTGACGGTACCTACCCTGTTGACAGAACGGGGCTGCGGCATCTGAAGGTAGCCTCTGTAT
>WGDG01000083.1 GCA_015493425.1 Sulfurovum sp. | reverse complement strand
GTCATATTCAGGGTCAAAAAAGGCAGTATCGATACCATTGAGTATCCCTCTCAGTTTTGTGCTGTGTTTTCTCAAAAAACCGTCGAGCCCACAGCCAAATTCGGGTGTCAAAATCTCTTTGGCATAGGTAGGGCTGACCGTCGTGACAGTATCACTGTAGGCAATACCCGCTTTCATGAAGTTCACTTTTCCGAAAAACTCCACTCCCTCCATGGTAAAATAGCATTTCTCAATACCGAGCGGCTGCAGCACTTCCTTCCCGAAAATTCCCTGATAGGCAAGGTTGTGTATGGTGAACACGGTGGGAATGCCGCTTTCTTTCAGAAAAAGCGGTGTCAATGCGGTATGCCAGTCGTTCAGGTGAACGATATCGGCTTCGATCCGCTTTGCAACATCGGCAGCAATGCGGGAGAAGAGACCAAAACGCAGGGCATCGTTCTCCATGCCGTACAACACATCGCTTTGACAGAGCAGGTCATTTTCGACAAAGAGCGTACCCTTCTTCTCTTCCCACACAATCCTGTATGTATAGGTTTTATTTCCTGCTTTCAGTGTGTGGGAAGCACCAAGCGGGTGAAGCTGCAGCGGTTTTCTGTCAATAAACCGGTACAGCGGCGTTAACGTAACAACTTCACAGTATTTTTGAAGCGCCAAAGGGAGGGAGTGTGCAACATCACCCAACCCGCCGCTTTTGGAGTAGGGAAACATTTCGCTGCTGACAAAGAGTACTTTCATCGTAGCAGTCCCGCCGCTTTTTCCGGCGGCAGCGGATTGATTGTCATATTGTTTTGCAATTCAAAGCCTCCTGTCTGGTAAAGCCGGGGAATAATACGCAGATACCACCGGTAAAAGGCAGGGATTTCCCCGAACAAATCTTCTATCTCATACGTCTTCTGCAGAGGCGGATTTTGTATATAGATATTATAGTCAAACTCTTTCAGCTCTCTTCTTAATGTACCGAGGAGTTTGTGCAAAAGCTTTGCTACCTCTTCAAGAAGGGCTTTGGGGCAGCTGCCTATGTCACCCATTGCTGTTTTGGGCATCAGTATCACTTCGAAAGCGAACTGGCTTCCGTAGGGGCAGTAGGCGATGAAATGGCCACTCTCTGCCACCACACGGCTGCCCTGCTCCAGCTCATAGTCCACAATATCCTGAAAAAGGCTTCGGCCATGTTCCCTGTAGTGCCGGTAGAGGTGTGTCAGAATATCGCGCGTTTTGGTTGGCACCACAGGCATACCGATGAGCTGTGTATGGACATGGGGAAGTGTCGAACCGGCATGCTTTCCCTGGTTTTTGAAAATACTCAGGTAGACGAGTCGGCTGTCTTTGCGGAGGTCATTCAGGCGTGCCTGAATGGTTTGCAGCCACAAAGCCATCTGTTTTTCATCGAGAGCATCGAAGAGGGTGATATGCTGCGGTGTATCGACAATGATTTCATGGGCACCGAAACCGTCTATTCTGTCATAGATCCCCTCCTCTTTTCTCTGGTCACTGTTCTCTATGGCAAGCGCCTTGTATAGATTGGGGATCACCCGTGTCAGCCATCTTCCCTTGTCATCTTTTATCGAGAAGATCTCTGTCGGTGTCATCGATTCGTGACCGGCACAAAAAGGGCAGTGTGCTGTCTCTTCGAGTTTTTCATCATGCAGAGGAAAGAGGTTCGGGCGGGTGAGCCTGTCGGGAGCGATGATCGTATAGAGATCATGGAGCGGGTCATACCGTATTTCAGACATTTTGTACCTCCAGTTTCCCTTTTATGGAGAGTTTTCCTCTGAAGGGAAAGAGAAGTATCAAACTGATCCCCTGCACTGTCAAATCGAATCCCTTTTCACTTTTTGAAACCGTACACAGAGGTGTTGACAGCAAAGAAAAAGGGGTGTCACACTGCCAGACAAGCTCTTTGTGCGTATAACTGTCTCTCATGGAAAATGTTTCTATATTTTCAAGCGATATCGTCTTGTCTGCACGTATTTCATTCAAAAAGAGGTGCTCAAGGCTGGCAAAATGGAGATTGAACTCCAGCCCGTAGAGGTAGGATGGTGCCGCTTCTGTTTCAAGATTGACAGAAAAATAGATGCGGTTCTCTGCACACACATAGGTCTTTTCAAGGTGTGCCGCTGTTTTCTCCTTACCGTAAATGCCTCCGCTGCGTTGAAACAGAATATTCCCTTCCTCGACACTGTATGTAAAAGGTTGATCGGCAAAATCACCATACTCTTTGAAACAACAGTCACGAAAGTTCTCCAGGGTCATCGTAGCATCGCTAATATGATCAATGAAAGAATTTTTAAGATACCAGTCGACATGCAAAGCCTCAACAAGCCGGTTCTCTGTCTCTGCCCGGCGTGTATGGATGGTTGCAATCCCCTCTTTATCATCAGTGTTGTTCACGGGGGCATCACTTTTCTCAAGAAGCTCCTGATGGTAGGCTTCCTTTCGGCGTGTCAGTGTGTTTTGCAGATTGAAAGACCTGTCCCGAAGCAGCATCTCCACCATCTGCCCGCCGTATCTGCTGTCAAAACGGGTGATCAGCGCATTGGTTACTACCTTTAGTTCTTCAAATCCGTCCATATTGGTATCGCTTATTTCAATGGCTTTGGGGCAGTGGCCGTAACGAAGGTTCTCGCACTCGCAAAGATAACGGTAGGCATTGTCCCGTAGGTTGGGCAGGTAGAGTCCGCCGAAAATCCCGTGCCAGAAAACATCATTTGTCTGGAGACGGTAGAGGGCATCACGGTAGGTTTCACTCTCCTGCTGCAGACGGGAAACTTCAATCATCCGTTTGTGCAGTCTGTTCGACTCTTCGTATTTGAGAAAAAAATGCTTCCATGACGTTCCTCGGAGAAAGCGCTCTTTTTGTGCTGCGTAGGCAGCGGGAATGTGCTGTGCAATGGCATGGAATACCTCGGCATCTTCGGCAGAGAGGCTCCACTCTCCCATCTCCTCATAGGAGAGGTTGTCAAGATACACCAGTCCATGGCTCCGTTTCCCGGCATGGTATTCGCCAAAGTGCAAAGAGGTGATCGACGGATCATCCTGCAGCGTACGCAAAAATGTCTCAAGCCACCCTTTTTCATATACCCAGCTGTAGGTTTCCGGCCAGAGCCCGAATTTTTCGGCATCATCGAAAATAATGGCGGCATTACCGTTTCGGGCACACTCTTTAATGGCTTCGATCGCTTCCGGAACAGGTTTAAAAGGAATCGCATATCGGAGTTTCTGGCTAATGGGAAAAAGCGACAGCGTTTCACCGCCCTCTTCCGTAAAGAAATAACCATCAAGATCCTCTTCGGCAATACCGGCTGTTTTGAGGTGATAGTCATCGACCATTGCGTACGCGATGCCGCATTGTTTCAGCGCAGAGACAATGCTTCCTTCCCAGACACGTTCTGTCAGCCAAAGCCCTTTTGGTTCCTGTCCAAAATAGTCTGCAATCTTTTCGTTAAGCTTTTCAATCTGTGCGATCCTGTCCTTTTCGGGTATGGCACTAAGCACAGGTTCGTAGAATCCGGCACTGAAAAACTCGATGTTTCCTCTCTTTGCAAGACGCTGCATGATGTGAAAAAGTGCAGGATGCCGCTGCCTGATCTCTTGAAGAAGCCAGCCGCTGCAATGGACGGAAAATTTGAAAAACGGAAATCGCTCCACCGTTTCAAAAAAAGGCATATAGCATCTCTCTACCGCACTGTCCACCGCTTCCCTGAAGTTGTCCACGGGCTGGTGCATATGGATGCCGAAAAGGAGTGTTACATTTTTTGCCATTCTATCTCCTATACAAACCAGTTTTTGCTGTAGTCATCGAGGCACACCTCTATCTCACCGAAAAGCGGCACGAATTCTGTGGTACCGTCCGCTTCGACAAGCTCCAGCTGCAGGTGCAGTTTTTTCTTTTGTCTGCAATAGCGCTTATCCACAGAAAACTCCACAAACTG
>WGDG01000082.1 GCA_015493425.1 Sulfurovum sp. | reverse complement strand
TTCACCAATAACTGCAACATCCAGTCCCCACTTCTCGAAGATATCGATGATCTCCTGCTCTCGCCCCTTTTTGGCACAGATGAGCATACGCTCCTGAGACTCGGAGAGCATAAAGTCATACGGGGTCATCCCCTCTTCGCGTGCAGGTACTTTGTCAAGATCCATTCTAAGCCCTGCACCGGTCTTGCCCGCCATCTCGAACGAACTTGAAGTAAGCCCCGCCGCACCCATGTCCTGAATACCGATGATCGCATCGGTCTTGAAGAGTTCAAGACACGCCTCAAGCAGCAGTTTTTCGGTAAACGGATCACCCACCTGCACGGTTGGTCTGAGTGATTTTGACTCTTCGGTAAAGGAGTCAGAACTCATTACCGCACCACCCAGCCCGTCACGTCCTGTCTTGGAGCCGACATACATCACAGGGTTGCCTACACCGGACGCAACACCAAGGAAGATCTCATCGGTTTTAACCAGTCCAAGAGAAAAGGCATTGACAAGAATGTTGCCGTTGTAGCTCTCATCGAAGCTCACTTCACCACCAACAGTAGGTACTCCCATACAGTTGCCGTAGCTTCCGATACCATCCACTACGCCGCGTACCAAGTGACGCTGATACTTAGCTGTCTCATCGTTGCCTCTTACTTTTCCAAAACGCAGGGCATTGAGATTAGCAACCGGTCTAGCACCCATGGTGAAAATATCACGCAAGATACCGCCCACACCCGTAGCAGCCCCTTGAAACGGCTCGATATAGCTTGGGTGGTTGTGGCTCTCCATCTTGAAAACCGCTGCCATCCCATCACCGATATCGATAACCCCGGCATTCTCACCCGGTCCCTGGATCACCCACGGTGCTTTGGTAGGAAAGCCGTTGAGATATTTTTTACTTGACTTGTAAGAGCAGTGCTCCGACCACATCGCAGAGAAGATACCGATCTCGACGATATTGGGATGACGACCGTCAAGAATACGGAGAATATCCTCATACTCCTCTTTAGAGAGCTTGTGGCTCTTTAACACTTCATCTAAATTTTCAACTGGTTGTGACATAAAATGTGTCCTTTGTGCAGGTAGAATAAGGGTACTATTTTACTCAAAATGTGCTAAATATGCGCTTTTTCGGCAAGTACACGACATAACCGTATGTTTAAAAAGACGTGGTATCATTATAGAGAAAAAGATAACGCCAAAGGCAAAACGATGACAGAAATACTTCAAATGCTCAAACTCCAGCAGCAGCTCAATGATGCTACCAATGGCGAAGGATGGGAGAACGGCATTACCAAAAACGGCAAACTGATCGATTGGAAACGCTGCGCTTATCTTGAATGTGCCGAACTGATAGAAAGCTATCCGTGGAAACACTGGAAGAACATCGATGCCGACCCTGACTTTGAAAATATCAAAATTGAAGCGGTGGATATTTGGCACTTCATCATGTCACAGGCTTTGGCTGACTACAAAAACAAAGTACTTGGTACGGTAGAGGAACTGGCGGACAACATCGTCAACCTGCCAAACTTCGATGCATTTCGTGAACCGACAGTGACGACCGAAAAAGACAACTACGAACAGATCGAAACCGTCGAAGAGATGATGCGCACCCTGCTCTGCGGCGGCTCAACAGAGAAGCTTGTTATGCAGTTTATCGATGTCGCGATGCAGTCGGGGCTCAACCTTGACAGCCTCTATAAACTCTACATTGGGAAAAATATCCTCAACCAGTTCAGACAGGATCACGGATACAAAGAGGGAAGTTATATTAAAGAGTGGCACGGAGAAGAGGACAATGTGACAATGCAACGTATTCTTGACCACACACCGCAAATATCACCGGAGGAACTATATAGAAAGCTGGAAGAGGCATATCCGGCGTAAACGTGAAAAGCAGTTGTCATCCCGAACTTGATCCGGGATCTTGACCTTATTCAGTTCATTGACGCAAAGATTCCTGCTTTCGCAGGAATGACGAAATCAAAATCTATCATCCAGGATCCAATTTCCTAACCTTCGTTAGCCAAATCTAGTACATACTCCCCACAAGATCTTTCTTGACAACCTGATTGCCTTTGACCGTTACAAGAGTTGCAATACGAATGTTCTTTGGTACATCATAACCACACTCCGTACCGCACTTGACCGTACCGATCAGGTAATAACTGCCGCTTGGTACACCGTAGAAGGCAAAATTTCCGTTGGCATCGGAAGAGGTAAAGCGCAGATAGTTGAAGAGTCTGTCATCCGCCTTTTGCATCTTGTGACCGCCGATATAACTTTCACGGTACCATTGGTCTGAATAACTTGTTTTGGGATTGAGATAGAGCCTTGTACCTTTTCCCGGGATTTTTTGACCACCGCCGTCACTGACATAGATCTGCCCTTTGATTGTACCCTTTCCGGTTCTGGCGAGTTTGGCATATTCAGAAACAGGGAATGCAATACGCGCCACCTTCTGTGACCCTTCATTGAGTACCGCACCGCTTTCGGTCATATTGTCGTCAAGATCAGAAATATCGATATTTTCTTCATCTTCCGCACTTGAATTCCCGTTATCCTGTCCATAACCGCTTTGGTCACCCGGAAGCACCGGCAGATTTCTTTCAACACAACCGGAGAGAAACAGCACTGCTGTCAGCGCTATCAAGAGAGTTGTTAATGTTTTTTTCATGCTTGTATCCTTCTTTTGTTTTGGTATTATACACTATTGGGCACTGAAACATCAGCACTTTTTGCGCTTGTTTTCCATATATTTTTCCAGAAAGCCTTTGGCATCCTCATCACCGCTGAAAGCTGCTTTCTGATACCAAAAGGCCGCCTGTTGGCAGCTTTTTTTGACCATATCACCTTTTTTGTAGCGTTTGGCAAGATGACGCTGCGCTTCCACATCACCTTCTTTGGCAAAACGGTGCATATGTTTGAGCTTGCGTTTCTCTCCGTAATAGTAATTGATAGTATTCCGGATAAACCAAAGAGTAAAAAGTGCCAATCCCCCAAATATATAAATTTCAATATCACCCATCACTATTTTCCCAAACAGAATTCGCCGAACATTTTATCCAGTATCTCTTCACTGTCATACGGCTTTGAAATAGAAGAGAGTGCTTTTACCGCCTCCTGCAGATGATAGGAAAAGAACTCCAGTTCCCCGTTTTCAAGAGGTATTTTCGCTTCCATAATAGCATGCTTTGCCGCTTCAACTGCTTCTATCTGTCGTGCAGAGATAAGCATTAGCTCTTCACCTTCACCAATGCTGTCAAGCAGCTTTTCCAACGCGTCTGTCAAACGGGCAAATCCCATCTTTGCACTGACTTCTATCGGATTAAAAGCAGCAAGCTTCTCCCTCTCAAGCACGGCAGGAAGATCCGACTTGTTAATCGCAACAATGATGTGTTTCTCTTTGGCAGATTCGATCATCGAAAGAATACGTGTATCCTCTTCATCCAGTGGACGTGAACCGTCAAAAAGGGCAATGATCACATCGGCATCCTGAGCTGACTGCTCTGAGCGCTCGATACCTATTTTTTCAATGGTATCTTCGGAGTTTCGAATGCCGGCAGTATCGACCAGGCGGATAATATGTGAGCCGATACGCACCTGTTCTTCAATGGTATCACGCGTCGTCCCTGCAATGTCACTGACAATGGCACGCTCGTAACTGAGAAGTGCATTCAGAAGCGAACTTTTACCCACATTTGGCTTACCGATGATCGCTACTTTAAATCCCTCGATAAGTCCCCTCCTTCTGTGGCTTGCATCAACGATCTGCTCTATCTGTACTATCAGGGCATCAAGCTGTTTCAGGATACTTTCCATGATGTCCTCAGGAATATCCTCTTCAGCATAATCGATCATAACTTCCGAATACGCAAGTGAACGCAGCAAAGCCTCCCTGCTTTCGTCCACAAAGCGGCGCAGTTCACCTTTCATCTGCTTGGCAAGGATCTTTGCCGCATCGACACTTTTGGCTTCGATGAGTTTGGAGATCGCTTCTGCTTCCGTAAGGTCGATCTTCCCGTTCAGAAAAGCCCGCTTGGAGAACTCACCGGGTTGGGCAAGCCTGACACCCATTGCCAAAATTGTATCGAGTACTTCCTGGGCAACGATCATACCCCCATGGCACTGAAACTCGACAATCTCTTCCCCTGTAAAACTGTTGGGGGCAGCAAAATAGATAAGGATCGCCTGATCGATCAGATCATCTTCTTTATTGTAGAGAGGAACGAGATGGGCATAACGTGGTTTGATGGTTTCTTTTTTGGAGAGATGTCGCGCCACTTCAAGGGCACGTGAGCCGCTGACACGGATAATGGAGATAGATGAGACACCGTGTGCAGTCGCAATGGCGGTAATTGTCTCAGCCATTACGTTTTGTATTGAACTCGTTGATCACGACGAATTTTTTACCGGACTTCCCGGTTTTAATCGCCACATATTTGTCGGGAAACGCTTCACGCAGCTGTTCAAGCGCAATCTGTACCAGAATACCGTCAAGAAAACGGGTCTTTCCTTTGCCATATTGTTGTACATTTTCGATGACCGGCTGTATGTAATTTCGTATCATCTCCTGCTGTGTTGTCAGGAATTCTGCAATTTCAAGCTTGATGTAGAGTTGATATTTACTGTGAAGCCAGTTAAAAAGCATATAAGAGAGTGCATTGTAACGGTACCCCTCTTTTCCAATCAGCAGTGCCGCATCTTCACCGTCGATAAAGATAAGTGCCGTATTGTCTACTACATCTACCTCGACCACATCAATATCAAAACAGGAAAGTTCCATTAGATGTTTCAGACTCTCTTCTATACTTTGTGCCAGCGCCCTGTCTTCAAAAACTGTTTCCTGTACTTCATCTTCTGGTTCAGGAGACAGCGTTTCCGAACCCGAATCTGTATCAAAGAATTTTTCAACAATACTGTCTGTTTCAGATGTCACTGCCGTACGTGATTCAGTTTCCTGTGTTTCATGCTGCACACTTTCAAGAATAGCTTCGGCCACCGTCTCTTCAATGCTATAATACTCTGCCGCATTCTCTTCCAAAGGCAGCGTATCACTGCTTTCTTTCAAGTTGGGCTGCACTGTCGCTACAATGATTGCTTTTTTACTGAAAAGGCCGAGAATACCTTTGCTTGGGTACTGCACGACTTCACATTTGAGTTCTGTAACAGAACAGGAGAGTTGTGATGCGGCCAGCTCATACGCCTCTTCAAGCGTTGCTGCTTCCACTTTTGTCATTTAACTCTCCTTTCCCTTTTTATGTGCTGCGGCTGCAACCGCTGCTTTATGCTTGGCATATGCTCTGTTGATCACATACTGTTGCCCTATGGTAAAGATGTTGTTGACCACCCAGTAGAGTACCAGTCCTGACGGGAACGGCATAATAATGAACATACCTGCCATCAAAATCGGGAAGAACTTGAATATCTTCTCCTGCATAGGATCGGTAAAATTATTTGGCGTAATACGCTGCTGGAACCACATGGAAACTCCCATCAGTACCGGCAGAATATAATATGGGTCAGCGGCTGCAAGGTTATCGATCCAACCGTGGATCCAAACAGCTCCCTGAAGTTCATCAGCATTGAGCAGTACACGGTAAAGCGCGAAGAATACCGGAATTTGCAGCAACATTGGCAGACAACCACCCATAGGGTTGGCACCATGCTTCTTGTACATCTCCATCATCTTCATATTGAGCTTGGCCGGATCATCTTTATACTTCTCGCGCAGCTCTTTCATTTTTGGTGCAAGATCTTTCAGCTTCTGCATGGACATCATACCCTTGTAGGAGAGCGGGAAGAGTACCAGTTTAACAAGAAGTGTAAAGAGAATAATTGCCCATCCCCAGTTTCCAATATGACTGTGAAGCCATAACAGTACTTTAAAGAAAGGTTTAGAGAGGAATGTAAACCATCCAAATTCGATTGCATCGGTAAGTTGAGGATTAATAGAGGCAAGCGTATGATACTCTTTGGGACCGATATATCCGCCAAGGTGCAGAGACTGGCTGCCTTTGACAAAAAGAAGCGGATCATCTTTACCTACTTTCAATACGGAAACATCCATGCCTTTTTTAAAGTCGTAGAACATGGTTGCTACATAACGGTCAAAGGCAGAAGCAATTTGCGCATTTTTAAATGTTTCATTCCCTTTTGCATCACCATCTTCAATTACAGTAATCACACCGTCAGCCGTTTTAATCAGTGCCCCGCGTACCAGCATATATCGGGAGCTGTCTGCCAACGGTCTGTGTCCAGGTGTAATGAAATACGGTACATTGTCAGAAAGGCTCAGGTCAAGTGTATAGGCACCGTTTGGCTGAATGGTCACCTTTTTGGTCACAGTTACTTTTGAGAGCTTCTGTGTCAGTGTCACCGTTACAGGACCGTTTTTTGCATCGACTGTTCCGCTCAATGATGCGGTATAGGGCGTTTTAAACGCTTCTGCATTGAGCGCTGCATCCGTAAAACGAATTTCAAGCGGTTTGGCAACATTGGCACCAAGGATCTTCAGGTTATGCCCTTCGGCATTCTGATATTTCTTTTCAAGCAATTCAAACTGTTCAATACGCCCCAGTTCATCAAATGTCATTTTAAAAGTGTGTGACACGACATTGAGAAGTATCTTTCTGTCAGTTACCTCTGTACCGGGTGCTTTTTTCTCTACTACAGCTTTACCGTTTTCTGTCTGCGGAACGGATTTATCCGCTGTAGGGGTAGACGTAGATACCGCTGTACGATTCGATTCCTGTGAAGCCGGCATATTCTTCGGTGAAAAAAGATAACTGTACCCTATAAATACCAGAAATGAAAGTGCGAGTGCGAGGAGGAGCCGTTTATTGAGATCTTGTTGTTCCAAAATAGTACCTTTGATATCATCTTAAAGATGACAGTATAGTCTTTAGTCTGTTAAATTCTGTTTGGGACGTTCTGAGCGCTGTATAAGTGCACGGGATTTTCTAAGTGCATTGAAAAATGCCTTGTGTGTAACCTCGTACGGCTCATTGAGCAGTGCAGGCTTTGCAACCAGAACATATGCACCAGTACCCAGACGGTCACATTCAGCAATAAAGTGCGCCCGTAAAAGGCGTTTGGCTCTGTTACGGTGCACAGCATTGCCTATTTTTTTACTGGCAACGAATCCTACCTGATAACTGTCTGTTTTTTGATAGAAAAGTACAAAGTAGGGAGTGTGCCAGGTTTTTGTGGCGTGTCTATACACGCCGTTAAACGCTTTACTGGTCTTTATGCGCGTAAAATGTTTAATCTTGGAGATGGGATTATACCGCCAGTCTCTTTCTGCCTTTTGCTCTTCTTGCAGCAATCACTTTTCTACCGTTCTTCGTCTTCATTCTTGTTCTAAAGCCGTGTGTTCTCTTTCTTGGTGTGTTGTGCGGTTGATAAGTACGTTTCATCTGTCTTTCCTTCTTGTTTGTCCACTGCGTGGGTATATTTGGACGCGATTTTATCTAAAAAGCGCTTAAAGCCGCCTAAGGTTGAGTGCTTTAGTTGAGTGTCTTGAAAACAATCTCACCCCCGAGTTTCTCCTCTTTCGCTTTAAGATACTCTTCAAGCAGCTTGAATACAATAAACTTGATCTCATGGACTGTCGTGCGCACTTCCACTTCAACACAGTAGGGTTCCTCTGCATCATTGATCTTCATGTGCCGCATGACACGGTCGGCGAAATGGTATCCTCCGTCTATTTTAGTATCCTGACAGATGATTGCATAAATGTGCCGATCCTCGTCCAGTTTAAAAAGAATATCCGTATTCCTCTTTTGTTCCGCGACAATATCACCTACATCGATCTTCTCGTCAGATACCAACATCATCACAAACGAACGCTCTTCACGCCTGTTCATAAGATAATACATAATATCAATCGTTGTCGACAGTTTTTCAATCATGGTTGCAGCCAATGCGATATCATCTCCGTTAAAACGGATCAATCCCCGTTTTGTATCTGTTTCACGCTTGATCATAGAATCTCCCATCTGATTTTTAATAGTATTGCATATCGGACAATTATATCAAAATATTTTGCTTTTGCCTGATATAATGCGTCCATGAAAAATGAAACCTACAATTCCCTCCCCTCTCCATGCTGGCTGCTCGAAGAAAAAAAGCTGATTGAAAACCTTGAAACCATTGCATATGTTAAAGCACAAAGCGGCGCAAAGGTACTACTCGCACTGAAAGGCTACGCACTGTGGAAAAGTTTTGACACACTACGTCCCTATCTTGATGGTTGCTGTGCCAGCGGCCTTTACGAAGCAAGACTGGCTGCAGAGGAGTTTGGCAAAGAAGTTCATACCTACTCCCCGGCCTATAAAGTCGAAGAGATTGAAGCCATCGCCGCCATCTCACACCACATGGTATTCAATACCCCTTCACAGTTTCATTGTTTTGCAAAGAAGGCAAAAGAGATCAACTCTAATCTCTCTCTTGGACTTCGTGTCAATCCTGAGTATTCTGCCTCACCAAAAGAGATATACAACCCTTGCGGCCTTTACTCCAGACTGGGAACAACTCTGGAAAATTTTGATGAAAATTTGCTGCCCCGGCTTGACGGACTGCATTTTCATGCACTCTGTGAACAGGACAGTGATGCACTCGAAGCAGTACTTGAAAACTTCGATGCAAAATTTGGCCGTTATCTTTCGCAGATGAAATGGATCAATTTTGGCGGAGGACACCACATTACCAAAAAAGGGTATGATCTCGATAAACTCATTACCCTTATCAAAACATTCAAAACAAAGTATAATGTAGAAGTCTATCTCGAACCCGGTGAGGCTATCGGATGGGAGACCGGTGTGCTGGTGGCCACAGTACTCGACATTGTCCACAACTGTATTGATATCGCCATTCTGGACACCTCCGCAGAGGCACATATGCCAGACACCATCATCATGCCCTACCGGGCTGAAGTCCGCGGTGCGGGCAAAGCCGGAGAAAAGCCTTACACCTACCGGCTTGGCGGCAATACCTGCCTGGCCGGTGACATCATGGGAGACTACAGCTTTGACAGACCGCTGCAGATAGGTGACAAGATCGTCTTTGAAGACCAGATGCACTACACGATGGTCAAAGCGACCACCTTCAACGGCATCAAACTCCCCGACATCGCTGTAGAGAGACGCGACGGCACCATAGAGATTCTTAAAACATTCGGATATGAGGATTTCAAAAACCGGCTTTCATAAAAGAAATCCGGGAACTATTTACTGCTTTTGCGCTTGATGACAATATCATCATCTTTTTTATCCGAACCAAACCCTTTAAAATCTTTTCGGTAAAGCACATCCACTCCGGTCGACTGGCTGTTGAACTGAATATCACCCTTGATGTTGTGGCTGTAGTCGTACTGCACTTTGACCGTAGGCAGCTCATCCTGAATGTAGATGACCGTGACATCATCCATAATCTTCTTACCGACTTCGAAGCCGCTTGAGCCGATTACCAGGTGGTCAAGCTTTACCCCGGCATTTGCCAGGGCAGACTTGGCCATGGCACCACCCATCATCTTCATCATCTCTTCACCGCTTCCACTGCCGCTTTCAGCGACTGAATCGAAGAGAATCAGTGAAAGAATCTGCTCACGCTTCAGAGGCGGTACAGAAGAGAATTCAACGACAGGAATCGCAGGCGTACCCGTCACCTGAATCTTGACAAAATAGTCAAGCGTCGTATAGTGTGCGGTAATATCGAGCCGCGGTTTGGACGGGTCGCCGATAAAGTAGATCTTGCTCTTATCGAGAACAAACTTTTTATCCTGGAACTGATAGCTCCCACCCTTGATCAGTGTCACATCTCCCAGTACAAACAGCGGCGCATTTTCAGACTTTTGAATACTCAAATCCACCATCGCCTGAATATCAATGCCGCTCTGTTTGTATACCAAAGGCTTTTTACTCTTGATTAAAATGCTGGTACTCAGCCCATCCATGAACGACTGTCCCTCACCTTCCTTTTTCTTTTTGATGTCTTGAACAATGATCACATCATCATCGGCAGGAAAACTCTTCTGGCCAAGGTCATAGGTGATCCTTCCGCCAAGCAGTACTACTTTGCCTGTAATGTTCGTCTTGGGACCGTTGAGCAGTGTTTTAAGGTCAATCTTGCTCTCGATATCGGCAAACTTGTGTTTAATGTGCAGCTGTGCCGCATTCGCATCGATCTTCCCTTTGGCCTGTTTCAGATCGTAGGTACCGACAACCTTGAGCTGATCGTTCAGCCAGAACGGCTTAATCTCGATGGTATTGCCTTTAAAGTTAACAATAGATGGTTTTGTCGCATAGATTTTCATACCGTCATAGGTAAGGGTATACGATTTAAGCTGCACCTTTTGGGCACTCGCCGCCAGAACGATCTTGATATCATCCACCTTCAGCGCACTCTTTCGGTCGGTATGGTAGACAATATGCGGTGCACTCAATGAGAGTTCCGCCGCTTTGAGCTTTTTGATCTTCAGCCCAAGGGCGATCTTTCCTTCCACTTTCGGAATCGCCGGTACGGTATAGACGGATTTGATGCTTGCAAGCAACTCCTTGACCGAACCTACATTGGCCTTAATATCAATATCTCTCTTCGTGCTGCCCCTGACATTCATACGCAGTCCGGCAAGCTGAAGCACACCGTCGACATTGCCGTTTTCTGGAAGATAGTGTACGGTAGAATTGAGCGCACGTGACGTCAGTTTCGCATCTATCTTCTCCTTCCCGACTGATGCACTCAATTTCAGTGGAGAAAGGACATTGAGGTGGAGATTCTTGTCAAAGTTTCTCAGCAGTGAATTCTTGGGAATGATACTGGTCACATCTGCCTTGATGCTATCCGCATAGTGCACATTCACATCGATATCGCTCAAATTCGAGGTAATCTTCGCATCGGCATCGAGCGGCGTTATTTTTGCGAAGTCGAGCGGTACCTTGACTCTGAAATCAGCATGCGCTCCGGCAAGCTGTTTGGGCAGCGGTGCCATTTTGTCAAGATGAAGCGTTCTTTTGTTCGAAAGCAGGAAGAGTCCCTTCTTGAAATCATCCGAAACGAAACTTCCTTTCAGATTCTCCGCATCAATCGCTACGTGGACAGCCTTGTCTGTACCGCCATATGCAACAGTAAAGTTATTTAGTGGCTGTGTCAGTTTTGCATCGATGCCGATAATCTTTGGTACACGCAGATTTCCACGATAGGAGATGTTGCCGTCCATGACAAAACGGTTGGTCAGACGCACCCCCTTGGCGTATGGTGTATCGACCTTGACCTCACTGTCTGCCGTAAGCACTTTGCTCTTGGGAACAAAGACGATATGGCTCTTGAGCAGCGGTACATCGATGTTGAACGGCTCCGTTGCATTGGCATCTGCAGAGACGTTCGCATCGACAAGCGTCGTTGCATTGGACTCTGCCGTAATATTGTTTTCTGCCGGCAGCTGCAGCAGTTGCAGCATTTTCGTATCCAGGTCTGCAACGATCTTCTCCCGGCTTACATCGAGGTCGATGGCGATGTCACCGATTGCTTCTTTACGAAGCGGCAGTTTGTAGGTATCGAAGAGCGGCTGATTCGGTGTGACTACAATGCGCCCCTTGAGATGGTTGTCCACAACGTCTGCATCATAGTCGAGGTTGGCCAGATTGGTCTTGCCGCGCAGTGTAACCGTTCCTTTTTCTGCCTTCAGCACATCGATGGCAAAGAGAAGATCACTTACGTTCAGATCAAGATGCTCCAGCTGAACAGGGTCATAAAGTACCGGCAGCACTCCTACATGCATATGCTTGAGTTTGAGCTGCTTTGGAATGAGCGGATTGTCCGACACCCCTGCAGTCGCATTGCTCTCTTCCGCCTGCGGTGCTTCTTTTGCAACGGTTGCATTCGTTTCGTTGTTTTCAGTTGCCGGAGCGAAAGCCTGCTGCAGCGCCACAGTATCGATATGGTCGATATCGAGTGTATCGATCGTCACCGTTTCGCCCTGAAGTCCGGCACGCAGTGTGGCTTTGGTGACGTTGGTATCGATGTCTACACCAAGCTCTCCGACCGACACGGCACCCGCAGCGGGTGTCATCAGTTTTGTTACATCCGCCTTGACGTCGCGCAGGCTCAGCACAACTTTGTCGATACCGATACCGCTATAGGTACGAGGCTTCAGCGAAGCGTTGAAATGTGAAAGCAGTACCTGTTGCGGTATCATAGGATTGAGCGGTACATCTTCTGCCTTCTCATCGCTTTTCGATCCAACACTCTTCTGTGTGGCTTTCGTAGTATTGCTCTCCTGCGTAAAACGTGCTGCAAGTGCTTCAATCGCTTCACTGTCGATATCTTTTAGATCCAGTACACCAATCTTCAAAACACCGTCATCGAGCGATGCCTTCAGATTTAGCTGCATCACATCGGTATCGAGTTTCAAAGAAAGGCTGTCGACACCGACCTCGTCAGCAGCATAGAAGATATCTTCGGCATCCAGTATCACTTTTTTAAATGCTATACCCTGTTCCTTAAACGGGGAAACTGTGATATGTGTTGTGGCAATCTTGATCTTTAGCGGGAAAGGCGTACTTTCGTTGTTTTCCACAGGTTTTGGCTCTGCTTCATCTGTTTCAAATGAAGCAGCAAGTGTTTTGATCGTATCGACATTGACACCGTCAAGTGCAATAGTATTGACCTTGACCGTTTTATAGAGCAGCTGCGAGGGATCAAGATGGAACCTGATTTTGGAGACAAGCGGCTGCTTGTTATAGGCAAGCCCGTCGATGGTGATGCCGGTAAAGACATTCCCCCGGATATCACTGTAGGTAATATTGTAGTCAGGCGCAAATTTGTCTGCTGCCATTTTGATGACAAAAGAGGAGTTTACCAGTACCACAAGCAGCACCACCAGCGTCACTACAAAGATCGCCAGCCACTTTAACACCTTTGTTATACTACGCATTTTTACACTCCATTTGTTTCTCTACTATCATTAAAATGACTGTCCAATCTGGAAAGTGACTGCCCACTGTGACGGATCATGCACATTAAAGCCCGCATCAAACTTAAACGGACCAATCGGCGTCAAATAACGAACACCGGCACCGGCAGTACTAATCACCTCACCACTGAAGTCATAAGGATCATACGCCAGCATTGTATTGTCACTGAATACCGCTGCGGAGAGATCTCCCCAGACAGGGTAATCCAGCTCCAACGAGAGGTTTGCCATGGTCTGTGCACCGTTAACGGCAAAAGAGGTCGGCGACATGATCACCCCCATTTCACGGTATCCGTAGGCACGGTTGTAGTAGGCACCCCCCACAAGAAACT
>WGDG01000081.1 GCA_015493425.1 Sulfurovum sp. | reverse complement strand
GTATACACTTTTTGCAAAGAGCGTTCCTCTTTTAAATTCAAGATAATCAGCATTACAGTCACTGCAGTGAAGTGTAGTCAGAAAATTTGAGGTCAACCCTCCCTCCCCGGTATTGATGGGAAAGCCTGCCAGGGCAGCTCCTCTTGCAAACGCCCGCGTGCCTTCAGGTGAAATGGCACCGTCACTCATGGCTGACCGCCCGATGATGCTTCGGGTAATGAAAGGGTACGGACGCGCTTCACCGAAAGTCACACTGAAGCGGCTGTCGACTTCGTTTGTTTCCAGTACGGTGTTGGCATGTTTAAAGAGTGTATGTATGTTGGCATAGGGTTTGGAGGGCGAGAAGGAGAGATAGGGGTTCTCTTTTCTTGCAACTTTGTTGATCCAGCGCAGTTTTTCAAACGAATCGTAAAACGTTTCATCACCGAAGTACTGTCGCATGGGAGCACGCAGCATATAAAAGAGGTAACGCAGCCTTCCAATGAGCGGATAGTTGATCAGTAACTGATTGCTGCGCTGTACATAGCGGTCATAAAAAGCGGTGGCAGCCATGAGAAGCAAGAGTATGATGGAAAAAAAGGTAAACAGTGTACTCCAGTTGACAGTGAAGTTGGAAAAATAGGCAAGCACGGCATCTTTAGGCATGACACTCCTCCTTGAAGACAAGACAGTCTATACTGTATTTTCCCGGCCCAAACGTCGCAAAAACAAAGAGAAACAAAAAGTAGTAGAGTGGAATTTCAAAACCGTTGTCTGCCGTTGAAAATCCGTGCTGAAAATGTACAAATACAATGGCACCGGCCATCACACACATGAGCAGCAGGGAAATAAGACGGGTAAAGAGACCTAAAGTCAGAAGGACGATGCCTGCAAGTTCGATGCCTGAGACAAGCGGTGCCATTAGCGATGCAAACGGAATACCGATGCTTTCAAACCATGTCTGTGTCGCTTTTATCTGCTCTATTTTCATCATGGCAGGCATGGTAAAGCCGTATGCAACAGCCAAACGTGCCAAAAAAAGTACACTATTGGCCGGATAGGAGGCAAGCACACCAAATTCAGCCATAAAATCTTTCACAACAACTCCCTGTTACACAAACTTTTCACAAGGATAGTATATACTTTGGTATGTGTACTCTGTATGGAAAGGGAGGATAGATGATGCAATATCGACTTTTACTGATACTCTTGTGGCTGCCAATGATGCTTATGGCTCAACCGGCAAAAAAGGTGACCCTGCAGGTACTTGGCTCCGGCGGCCCTGAACTTACAGACAAGCGTGCTTCAGCTTCCTATTTGGTATGGGTAGACGGGAAAGCACGTTTTCTTATCGATTTTGGCGGCGGTGCGTCTCTGCGTTTTGAAGAGAGCGGTGCGTCTGTTGAAGACCTCGATGCCATACTTCTGACCCATTTGCACATCGACCATACTTCCGACCTGCCTGCTTTGATAAAGGGTGCCTTTTTCAGTGAGCGAAAACGTAACCTGCCCATATATGGTCCTGAGGGCAATGATGTAATGCCTGCCACTTCTGCCTTTGTTTTCAGGCTCTTTGAAAGCGGCAAGGGGGCATGGGAGTATATGGGAGATTTCCTCGACGGACGTGCAGCTTTCCGTCTCGAACCCAACGATGTGCCTGACAGTCGCACACCATTGCCACTCTTTTCGGAAAACAATATCAGCGTTGAAGCCGTGAGTGTCCATCACGGCCCTATTCCTGCCGTTGCCTACCGTATCAATGTTGGGGACAAGAGTATCACGTTCTCGGGCGATATGAACGGCAGCTACCATACCCTCGAAACATTGGCAAAAGAGACAACCATCCTTGTCATGCACAACGCTGTGCCAAAAGGTGCTGCCGGGGTAGCGGCAGCACTGCATATGACACCGGAAACCATCGGAAAAATCGCGGCAGCAGCAAATCCCAAGACACTTATTTTGTCACACCGTATGATGCGGACACTTGGCAAAGAACTGGAAACAATTTCTGAAATCAGGAAGTATTACAAGGGGAAAATAAAATTCGCCGATGACGGCAACCGTTTTCTGGCACTTTAAGGCTTATGATGCCTGAAGCGCCCTGAAACGACACTCACCGAGGGTGACGGTGATGCCTTTTTGGGTTTCGGAAAGAAGATAGTTTAAGGTCGGTTCGGCATCGGTCTGCGGCATTTCGTCAAGAATGATCTTCAATGCTTCGCTTCGTGTGGTGGGTACCCAGCGCTTCTCTTTGAGAAACTGGGTTTCAATGACAGGTTTCTCTTTAGACAAGTCCCATCTCCGCAAAGATCGGTTCAAGTTCAAGCCACCAGTTCTCCAGTTTCAGTACAATTTCACTGATTGCTTCATCTTCCTCTTTCCACTCTTTGATCTTTTGGATAATTAAAGGTTTCTGTTCTGCATCGATCTTGTCGGAATCTTCAATCTTTTTAATCACTTTTTCAATTTTTTCTTTCATCACTGTTCCTTTAGGGTAATTTGGAGATATTGTATTTCATTCTGCGGTGTTTGTCAACATTTGCACGCAATTTTTGTTACAATACCCCATTCTTAACAGAGAGGCCACTATGACTACGACACATTATATCCATGATTTTATCAAGAAAGACTCTTTCCCCGGGATACTTTTGATTGTGGTGACCATTGCAGCACTCATGTTGCAAAACAGTCCCCTTTCTCATTACTACATGGGATTTTTACATACGCCTGTCGAGATACGCATCGGGGCACTGCACATTGCTAAACCGCTGCTTTTGTGGGTCAATGACGGGCTTATGGCTATCTTTTTTCTACTGGTAGGACTGGAGATCAAACGTGAAGTGATGGAAGGACATCTCTCCTCTCTTTCACAGATAGCTCTGCCGGGTATTGCCGCTGTCGGGGGTATGCTTGTGCCGGCACTGGTGTACATTGCTTTCAATAAAGGGGATGCCTTCGCAATGCAGGGCTGGGCGATTCCTACGGCAACAGACATCGCTTTTGCACTTGGTATCCTCTCGCTGCTTGGCAAACGTGTACCGGTTTCACTCAAAATTTTCTTGATGGCACTGGCAATTATCGATGACCTGGGTGCCATTATCATTATTGCCCTCTTCTATACCCAGGAGCTTTCTACCCTCTCCATCTTTGTTGCGGCAGCTTCTCTGGTTGTGCTTTTCATTATGAATCGTATGGGTGTGGTGCGTAAAGCTGCCTATATGATCGTTGGAGTCATTTTGTGGGTCAGTGTACTCAAATCTGGTGTCCATGCAACGCTTGCAGGCGTTGCCCTGGCCTTCTTCATTCCGCTCCACTCCAAAGACAAAGAGGGGAACAGCTTCTCCATCGCTCACCAGCTCGAACACGACCTGCATTACTGGGTTGCCCTGCTCATCCTGCCGCTCTTTGCCTTTGTCAACGCCGGTGTCGATCTTGGCGGTATCTCCCCGGGAGGTATGAAAGAGACAGTACCCCTTGGCATCATGGCTGGACTCTTCATAGGAAAACAGCTTGGAGTCTTTACCTTTTCGTTCATTGCCATCAAAATGGGACTGGCAAAACTCCCCAAAGAGAGCACATGGCTGCAGCTTTATGGGGTGGCACTGCTGACAGGTATCGGTTTTACCATGAGTCTTTTTGTCGATACCCTTGCCTTTGGTGACACCGACCTCTTCTCCTATGCAGATAAACTCGCCATTTTGCTTGGATCGCTCTTTTCGGGGGTTGCGGGGTATATTGTGTTGAGGGTGGCATCTAAACCCTGATTTGGTGTTGAGATGTTGTCGGGGACAACACCCTACTGTTCTGACATTCGTGGTTTCCTTAATATTTTATCTCTAATTGTTCCTGCTTTTAGTCCCCTTTAGGTATAATCGCGACAATTATATATGTCCGCTACTTTACTGTACGGATTTAGAAGGATCATTTGTGAGCGAAACAAAAAAGAACGTATATAACCCCAAAGAGATCGAAGAGAAGTACTACAAGATCTGGGAAGAGCGCGGCTATTTTGAGATAGAGGGCAATGAGCAGATACAAGAAGAGGGAAAGAACTTTTGTATCATGATGCCGCCCCCAAATGTCACAGGGCACCTGCACATTGGGCATGGGCTGACCTTTACCCTGCAGGATATCATCGTCCGTTACAAACGTATGGACG
>WGDG01000080.1 GCA_015493425.1 Sulfurovum sp. | reverse complement strand
TATAATGTAATTTGTTCTAAGAGTACCCTCCATATTTTCTATCGGACAAAATGCGTCACAAAAATAGTGTACTATCATCCCAACAAAAACAAGGAGTCAAATATGAGACAAATCAGCATAAAAATAGACAGACAAATGCAACAACAAACACATATAAACAAAAATAGGAAAATCAATGGACAATGTAACCATTATCGCTTCGCAGAAGAATTGGATAGACACAAGAAGCGTTGAGACATTAGAGAAGATTACACACTTTAAAGGTGTAAAGAGAATCGTGGGGCTTCCAGACCTTAGTGTGGGGCTGGTGCCAAATGGTATGGCGGTACTTACAGTGGATAGAATTTATCCACATCTTATAGGTGGGGACATTGGGTGTGGTATGAGCCTTTTTGAAGTCAAGGGTAAAAGTAAAAAGATAAAAGTAGAAAAGTTTGAAAAAAAGCTCAAAAAGTTAGAAAGTTTAGACGATGTCACTTTAGAACAAGAGGTGAACTTGGGCTACAACTTAGGAAGCATTGGAAAAGGTAACCACTTTACAGAACTGCACAGTGTAGATGAAGTAAGAGATGCTCAAACCTTTAAACACTATGGCTTAGATGAAATGTCACTTTACTGTTTGGTGCATAGTGGTTCACGTGCTTTTGGGCAGATAGTCTTTGACAGAGTAGCTGGACAATACGACCCAAGTGAAGGCTTAGATGAAAAGAGTGAAGAGGCACAGAGCTATTTGAAAAAGCATGATGAAGCTCTGAAATATGCTTCGCAAAGCCGTGAGATTATCGCCAAAAGGGTTTTAAAAGCCATAGGTTTTGGAGAAGAGTGTACCTACGTAAGTGACACAGCACACAACAGCATCTTGCAAACACAGGAGGGGTGGTTACACCGAAAAGGGGCAACCCCTACTGACAAAGGTTTGGTCATCATCGCAGGGAGTCGTGGGAGTCTAAGCTATTTGGTTCAACCAACAGCAAACACCCAAGAATCAAACTACTCTTTAGCTCATGGAGCAGGTAGAAAGTGGGAGCGAAGCTCAGCAGAAGCAAAGCTACGTAACCGTTACACTAAAACAGATTTGGCTCGAACAAGCATAGGCTCGCGTGTTGTGTGTCGCGATAGTAAACTGCTGTATGAAGAGGCACCGCAGGCATACAAAAATATCGATGTAGTTGTGGATGATTTGGTGGAAGCAGGGTTAGCCACCGTGGTCGCAACCTTCCGCCCCATACTCACCTACAAGGAGTAGCCGATGCTCATACAGATTAGCAGTGGAAACGGAGTCGATGAGGTATGCAGGGCGTTGTTTCATTTTTTGCATTGGATAGAGGACAGGTACACCTTTGAGGTAGTCAAGTTAGAATATGCACGTTGTGAAGATGGCTACAAATCGATACTACTAAAGAGTGAAGATGAGGCATTTTTAGCACTAGAGGGGACACACCTTTGGCGATGCCAAAGCCCTTTTAGACCTAAACACAAGAGAAAAAATTGGTATTTTTCTTTGGCGATTGTAGAGCAACAAAAGGCAATAGTAATTGACAAGAGCAAAGTGACTTACCAAACCATGAAAAGCCCTAAAAAAGGTGGACAGCATGTCAATACTACCTCTTCAGGCGCAAGAGCCATTTATAAGCCATTGGGGATAGAAGCCATCAGCTATGATGAGCGCAGCCAGCACCAAAATAAAAAGATAGCCCTGAAGCGACTCATGCAAAAGGTACAGATGATCGAGGATGATCACAAGAGTAACCAAAAGAGTAAACACTGGAGAAAGGGGAAGTTCCTGGAGAGGGGCAAGAGTGTGATGGTATTTGAAGGTGAGGATTTCAGGGAGGTGATGAGATGAGAATCATTTCAAAATTCCAAGACTACTATGACATCGGCATTGCTTATGGCATAGATGAGAAGTTACGGTTTGAAAGAGTAACGGAGATACAAGAGGAGCGTTGCGGTGGTGGCGAGCCCTGGTCACACCTCATCTTCAAAAATCAGCGGTGGTACAGGGTGTGGTTCTTTTTTGACTTCATAGGATTTTGTGGTGAGATCTATCCGCTTATCCATGTCGTTACAGAGGAGAACAGAGGGACAAACAAACAACCAGACTACCGGAATGTAGGAGAGGAGTATTTTTACACCACAGATATATTTGAAACGTATGTCAAGGAGCATATAGATTCCAAGGGGCACATAAGCCCAGACTATGGATGTGGTGCGCACAGAAGAAAGCTCAATATCGTTGCTGAAGCAGAGGAGTATTTCAAAGAGGACTACACGAAGCAAAAAAAACTTTTTGATCTGTATGGAGTCAACTATTTTGCCATAGAATCAGACGTATGTATGCAGAAGAGATATCGACGGACATCCACCCGTACCATACTCCATCCGCAACTCAAAAAATACAAGTTCGCCAGAGCTTTGGCGCCGATGGAGGCGTTTCAGATACTGAGTATGTATCTTGGAGCAAAAAATGCAGAGAAGGAGACAGTGCAGATAGATGATAAGTATCTTGCCTGGGGTAAAGGGTTTGACTGCTACTCGTTTAAGAAGATGCCGAGTAAGAGGAAGGTAAAAGCGTGTTAAATAATTTCGGACAAAATACGACCAGAATAGTCACTACAATACTCCTGAGAAAACAAAAAGGAGTCAAAAATGAACTTGAAAGAATTGGGTTTTAACGAGATAGACCATGAGGCTCTGGCGAAAAGCCGTACGCCATACAAGATATATGCAGAGCTGATCGATGCGATAGCACAGAAGCAGTTTGAAGATGTGCTGAATGAACCGTATGTGACGCGTGGGGCGTTGATGCCGGATGCGCATGCGGGGTATACGATGCCTATTGGTGGGGTGTGTGCTTGTAAAGATGTGATCGTTCCTCAGTTTGTGGGGTTTGATATCGGGTGTGGGATGTGCGCCTATAAGACAAACTATACCAAAGCTGAGGTGGAGGAGCATGCAACAGCTATCTACGATGCTATCGTAGAGACCATACCACTTGGGTTTAGCAAACATAAGAATCACCAGCCGTTTAAGTATGATTTGGAGCTTACACCTTTTGCAGCGTCTGTGCTGAACTCTACGGGGCTCAAGCAACTGGGCACGCTGGGTGGCGGTAACCACTTTATCGAGATAGGATATGGCGCAGAC
>WGDG01000079.1 GCA_015493425.1 Sulfurovum sp. | reverse complement strand
GGGTTTAAGCTGGCCATAGAGAGACTTTAGTAGGGTTGACTTACCTGAACCGCTGGGGCCGGTAATGAAGACAAAATCACCCTTTTTGATGTTGAAGCTGGCATTTTTAATGATCTCTTTCCTGCCGTTGTCATATGCCAACGTCAGATTCTTTGCACTAATTACGTTCGACATCGCTGAGTAACTCCGTTAGTTTTTGGTGGGCTTTGTAATTGACACTGGTCTTTACCGGCGGTGAAGCGAAGTATCGGCATCCGTTTTCATTAAGAAAAATATACTTATGTTCAGGTCTGTCGAAGCTGCCGAACGAACACTTTACCAGCAGCTGGTTGTCATCTGTTTTATAGAGACGTTCAATGTGTACAAAATAGTCTTTTTCTACTACTGCCTTTTGCGGTAAACTCTGTTCCAGGCCATTTCTATATTTTACAATATTAAAGTTAAACCCACCCAAAGATACTCTTTCAGGAGACTCCTCTTTACAGGTAACATAGACATCGTAGATATCCTTCTCCATACGCAGCCAGCGTGCTTCGTATTTGCTTGTTACCTCCAGTGCTTCGTTCTTGCGTACTTCTACTTCTATTTTGGGTACGCCAAAGAAGGTCTCCAGTGCATACCAAAAGTAATTGTTACTGTCGGTACGAAGCTCCAGCCTTCCGCCCTTTTTCAGTACACGCAGCGATTCGTCAAGGAACATCGGGCTAATAACACGGCGGTGGGGCTTTTTGTCCCAGGGAACGGGAAAATGGACAAATATCTTCTCAAGCAGGTTGGAGGGAAGCATCTCCAGAAAGAGCCGTGCATCATAATTGACCACCCAAATGTTCTCAAGCTCCTGCAGCTCTATCTGTTTGAGTACCTGCTGTGCCGAGGGGGTATGTATCTCAAGTCCTATAAAAAGCGTGTCAGGGTGCTTTTTCGCCTGATAGAGCAGGTGTCTTCCCGAACCAAACCCCACTTCAACACAGACTTTCTCCTTGGGAAAAGAAACATCATAAAAATCTTCAATTTTCTTTTCATAAGCAGAGGCATAACGTACCTCTTTGTGCTGGGCAATGTTGGAAGAGAGTATCTCCAGTTCCAGTTCCTCAGCCACCCTTGCAAGCGCCTCTTTGAGCAGATTGACCTTTAACGGGCGGGTAACTTTGTCATACTTGATGAGTACCTCATCATCGTAGTACTTCACCTGCAACAGAAACTCCTCATTGTCAAGTACAATACCCCAGAGTTCATCACCACGGTTAAGTGCTTTCGCACGGAAAGTGAGCAGTTCACTCTTGGGGATGGCTTTGTCGACTATAGAGTGTTCAAACGGTTTGACTTTGATATGGGGCATGGTATCCTACTTGTAATAATGTGGGGATTGTATCCAAAGACTATATGTGAATTATCACACCTTCACTGCAAAACGTGTTTTTAGCCTGGAAGGATCGAGGGCATCTTCGATGCTCTCAGACATAAAATACTTTGTCAGATAGTGTCGCATATCTTCAAAGAGCGGTGCGACAAATTCCATCTTTTCTCCCGTTTTCGGGTGAGTCAGATAGAGCAGGTAGGCGTGCAGATAAACTCTTGGGATTTTATCTCTTTTGCTCTTAAACCCGTATAAATCATCACCCAAAATATGCCGCCCGAGTGTGTTTAAATGCACCCGTATCTGATGGGTGCGCCCGGTAAAGAGTTTTGCGGTGATCAGCTCCGTATCATGGGGAGAAGTTGCAAGTTTTGCAAAAGCAGTCTTTGCCGCTTTGCCATGCGGCACCACATCCATTTTGAGGCGGTTGTTTGGGTTGCGCCCTATGGGTTTGTCGACGATGGTATCCTCTTTGAGAGGATGGTCTATGAGGGCCAGATAATAGCGCCCCATACTCTTGTCCTGCAACTGCGCACTGAGCTTTTCATGCGCCTCATTGGTCTTGGCAACCACCAGTGCGCCGGTGGTCTCTTTGTCGATACGGTGGACGATACCATGCCGCTCCTCCCCACTGATGGTAGAGAGTGAAATCCCCTTTTGCACCAGCCAGTCCACCAGTGTCGCCTCTTTGACTGAAGGTGCTGGATGCACCACAAGCCCGCTGGGTTTGTTCACCACCAGCAGATGTTCATCCTCATAGAGCACCTCCACATCGAAGTCCACATCCACCGGCTCTCTCTTCTCTGCTTCCTTGAACGCATAGGCAACCGCATCACCCTCCGCTACCTTGAAGCTGGGTTTACTCACCACCTTTCCATTGACTGACACTAGCCCGTCTTTGATGAGCTTTTCGATCTGATTGCGGCTTACTTCGAGAGTTTGAGAGAGGATTTTGTCGAGACGGCCGCTTCCCTCTGACTGAAAACTATCTGTATGACTCAAAGGATGCCTTTAGCTTTTCAAGTTTTTTTGCCAGTTCGGGAAGGTTATCCTCGATAATTTCAGATATCAGTTCCAAATCAACCCCCTCATAGTCGTGTGCAATAAAATTACGTACACTATAAGCACCTTTTGCATCTACTTTCAAATTATACTGTTCAAGAACCTCATCCTCAATCTTATTGATTGTCTCTCCAACCTGCATAAGTGAAAGCATAATCGCCGCCCTTGCTTCGGCTTCATCTGCCAAAGCATTTTTAACTCCCCCATGCCGTTGCAAAACAGTATCAATGTTTGACAGCATTTTTTGGATATATTCTACCTTTGCTTCAACTGCATCGTCAGACATTCAATAGATCCTTTTCTACATATTTTTTACTCACACTGTTCAAACCTTTTTTTGCAACAAAATCCACTTCTGTATTTAACTGTTGTGCGATATATTTTTTCAATTCCTCAAGTCGTGTAAACGCTCCAAAACCGCCAAATCGTTTGGCAAATACCTTTGGATCATCAATATCATACAAAATATCTACATCACTCTGCGCTGTCTGCTCATTGCGGGCATAACTGCCGAAAATACCAAGCAGAGTAATCCCTTCCTTTTTCAAGACAGGCTTCAACAGTTGCAGTTTTTCAATAAGTTCTTGCTGGGTCATCGTTACTCTTTTGCCTTAATAATATATTTTGTATTATAACTGATTTTTCAATAGACTATTTTTCTATTTTTTTCATCAAAGCAGTTCCAATCCCTCATCTACATAAAACTCCATCTTCCGATCGACCGTACAAAAAGTCATTTTATGTGTAATTGCCTGCGCGATCAACATCCGATCAAAAGGGTCTTTGTGATGCATAGGAAGCGTACCGAGTTTCATAGCGCTTACCACATCAAAATCCAACAGGTTTATCTCCATCGCTTTACACGCTTTAAGAATATCAAATGAAATCTCAATCTGCCCAATAGACTGCTTTATCATCACCTCGGCGATACTCATCGCACTCAGATAGAGCTTGTTTTTACGCGCTTGCAAAAGTGCCAAATCTTTTTTTGAGAGCTTATCGGGATCGGTGGCGAGCCGGAGGAAGATGTGGGTATCTATCAAAATCTCCATTACTCATTCCCATAAAACATCGCATTGATCGCTTCATTTTCTTCATCAAAGTTTTTGGGTATTTCGACCATCCCTTTAAATTGTCCAAACACTCTATGTCCGGTGTCTTCCGTATAAGGAACCAGCTTTGCAACCTTTTTGTGCCCTCTGCCAAACGCGATGATAACCTCTTCGCCATCCTCCTGCATTTGTTGGAGTATAGAAGAGAGATTTGCTTTAAACTCGGCAACACTCAATGTCTGCATTACAACTCCTTTTTTCTCCATTATAGAAAAAGTTGTCAAGTTGTCAAGTTTTATTTTTCTATATCACTTCTATCTCAAAACTTAAACAAAATCTATGCTTTCAGCATCTCTAAAAAATTGCAAACTTCTCTGTAACATTCTCTTTTTCGCTCCATTGCACAAGTGCTTCCAAATCATAATCGTTCTCCTGTGCCACCCACACAGCTTGATGCAATGACTGCAGGTCATCCCAGTGAAAATAGGCAGCTAACCTGTCTTTTATACAATCTGTGGGCGTAAGCATCTTCAAAATACCTGTTTCTGTTTCTTTGATTGCAACTGTTGTTACAGTACTATCACCTGCCCCAAGCGGTCCTCTCGGAAACTCTATAAAATAAGAGGTTTTATGGTGCACAAAGTAGCGTTTCATTTTGTACTCACAAAACCCCAAACGCTCCATAATCTCTTTTATCTTACGATGTCCGCCGTTATATCTGTCAATCAGATCTATATCGTCTGACGTATACCTGCCATGACTGTAAATCTCTACACAGCATCCACCAGACAATACTGTATCAATCCCCTCTTTTTCAAGTTCACTGCATACATAGGCAGCCAACTCTTCCATGGACATTTCACCAATAGACTTCATAACGGCTTCCCGCTTCGTCTTGGACGTTTGCGAACCATCATCAACCGTTCAAGCTCTTTAGGATCATAAAACTGTTGTGCTTTTTCAAGCAAAGCAATAAGTTCATCTTTAAATGCATATCGTGGATTGAACATAAAAAGTCTTGTTCTTCCAACCGTTTGGCTTACAAGCACACCCGCCTGCTCTAGCCGTTCAAGCTGTTTTTGTATAGGATCAACACTGCTGCTGTAAAAATCTGCAATCTCTTTGGCATAGCCC
>WGDG01000078.1 GCA_015493425.1 Sulfurovum sp. | reverse complement strand
TGCGATCTCCTGCATCAGGTAGACCACATCGTTGGCAAATTCGTTCAATGAATAGTTGCGCTCTTGTGTAGCCGTATGCTGGGAATACTCTACCGCCAGGCCGCCGCCGATATTGATGGCACTCAGTGCCGTTGCACCGCGCCGTTTGAGTTCGGCATAAATGTTTCCGGCCTCTCTGAGTGCTTTTTTCAGCGGCGCAATGTCTCCCATCTGTGAGCCGATGTGAAAGTGGACCATCCAGAGGTTCTCCAGCAGCGTATGCTCTTTGAGTATCTCATAGGCTTCGAGCAGCTCTGTAGAGGTAAGGCCGAACTTGGAGGAGTATCCGCCGCTCTTTGCCCAGATGCCAATCCCTGAACTGTGCAGACGAATACGCACACCGATTTTTGGTGCAATGGGAGAAGCACTTTGGTGGTTGAACTCTTCGTGCACCTGGATGATGGTTTTCAGCTCCCCGATCCCCTCAATGGTAACGGTAATATTGTGGCCCATCTTTGCGGCGATAAAGCAGAGCGCGATCATCTCTTTGTCTTTAAACCCGTTTACGGTGATGGGTGCGCCCAGAGGGGTTTTGGTCATGGCAATGATCAATTCGGCTTTGCTCCCGGCCTCCAAACCGTAGTCGTACCCTTTGGAGACCTCCATCAGGGCATTGATAAAGTTGGGGTACTGGTTGACCTTCAATGGGAATACGGCATGAAAATTTCCCTGATAATCAAACTCTTTTTTGGCTTTTTCAAAAGTGTTGAAAAGGGTGGATATCTGTTTTTCGATCAAATGTGGAAAACGCAGCAGCAGAGGGCCTTTATATCCTTTTTCCCGTATCTCTTCAGTGATGGAGAGCAGGGAAGGTTTGGATGCATAGTTGATGTTGACCGTATCGCCGTGAATGATGAAATTGTCATCGCCCCAGATATTCAAACCGAAGTTTTTCATAAGCCTCTGCCTCGCTTCTTTGGATAAATTGAAAGATTATATCAAAACTTAATCCAAACTTACCTATAATTAAACAATGAAGAGGGAATTTATAGCGTGGACAAAGAACCAGGATCGTCTTGAAGTGACTTTGGATGGGGAGTGGACCCTGCGTTCGGCCGGAGAGCTTGAGACGTTGATCCAACAACTTCCAAAGGCTGAAAATGTCGTGGTGGATGTTTCTGGGATTACAGATTTTGACAGTGCGGGTATTTTACTGCTGAGTGAATATGTAGAACAGGCGCGAAGTCGCGGTGTACATATTGAGGTCATCAATTATACCGATGCACAGCAGGAACTCTACAAAATGCTTCAAGAGCATATGGTCGAGAAGATTGTGCCGAGAAAACAGGGATTTCTTGAAGAACTTGGCAAGGCAACGGTACAGTTTGTCAGTGACTCAAAAGATTTCATTACATTTCTGGGGCATTTGGTTGTCTCTTTCTGGTACGGTATTACACACCCGAAAACACTGCGTTACAAAGAGACAGTTTATCACATTTACCAGTCGGGGTTCAATGCACTCGTGATCATTGGGATGACAGCCTTCCTGGTAGGGATGGTCATTGCCTATCAGGGAGCGGTGCAACTGGCGAAATTTGGAGCAGATATTTTTATTGTCGATACCGTAGGCATCTCTATTGTACGTGAGCTTGGCCCGATGATTACGGCCATTGTCATTGCAGGACGCAGCGGTTCGGCTTACACTGCAGAGATCGGTGCAATGAAAATAACCGAAGAGATCGCCGCGATGCGAACGATGGGATTCGATCCGTACAACTTTCTGGTGCTGCCGCGTATTTTCGCGCTTATGATCGCACTGCCGCTGCTGATCTTTTTTTCGGATATAATAGGTATTTTGGGTGGAATGGTTGCCTCCAAGATGGTTGTCGGTATTTCGTTTGACCAGTTTATCTCCCGTCTTCAGGAAGTACTTGAGGTCAAGCATTACATTCTTGGGATGATCAAAGGGCCTGTATTTGCCTTCATTATTGCGGCAATCGGCTGTTTCCGCGGTTTTGAAGTGTCTGACAATACCGAGAGCATCGGACTTCAGACGACGGCTTCGGTTGTCAATGCCATCTTCCTGGTCATTGCCTTTGATGCGCTCTTTTCCGTTATCTACACGGAGTTTGGACTGTGAAAACGGTAATTGAAGCAAGCGGGATTGTCACACGTTTTGGAGAACGTACCATCCATGACGGTGTATCACTGAAGGTGCATGAAAATGAGATTTTTGCTATTTTGGGTGAGAGCGGTGCCGGAAAATCGGTTCTAATGAAAGAGATGATTATGCTGCAGCGTCCCAATGCGGGAAAGATTGTCGTACTTGGCCGTGATCTGTCAGCCATTAGTTTTCAGGAGGCACAGCAGTTACGTAGAGAGTGGGGTGTACTTTTTCAGTTTGGTGCCCTTTTTTCCTCTTTGACGATTGCTGAAAATATTGAAGTGCAGCTCAAAGAGTATACCAACCTGAGCAAACGGATACGTGACAAGCTGGTACGTTCAAAAATTGCACTGGTTGGGCTGGATGCCCATGTCGGCGCGCTCTATCCAAGCGAGCTTAGCGGTGGGATGATCAAGCGTGCAGCACTTGCCCGCGCACTGGCGATGGAGCCTAAACTGCTCTTTCTGGATGAACCCACTTCTGGGCTTGATCCGGTCGGTGCACGTAATTTTGATAAACTTATAGTAGAATTACGACAGATGTTGGGCATTACTGTTGTCATGATTACACATGATCTGGACAGCATCTTCAATATTGTCGACCGTATGGCAGTACTTGCGGACAAACATGTCGTAGC
>WGDG01000077.1 GCA_015493425.1 Sulfurovum sp. | reverse complement strand
GTGTCATGCCGGTCGAGAATCAATGTAACATACTTTTTGTCCAGCACTGTTTTGACATCAGGGTCTCCCATGGTACGGTGCACCAGTTTACTGCACCAGCGGCAGTTCTCTTTCACCACGACCATTACCAACATTTTTTTCTCGGCTTTGGCTTTTGCTAATGCCGTTTGAAAATTTGTCTCTGCTCCAAGAAACTGTGCCTCTTCCCGGGCACTGCTTCCAAACAGTACAGAAGCGGCAAGCACAGAGAGGAGAAAGAGCCGTACCATTTTACGCCTCTTTTTGAGAAATCTTAATATAGTAGAAAAGGGAAATCAGACCGAAAAAAGGGCCAAAAATGTTGAGTACAGGTACAAAGTTGAAAAGTACTGTCACAAACGTGATCAACCATATGGCAGGTTTGTACACTTTTTTAAGTGCAGGCGTTACCGTTTCATGTGTCAGAGCCAGTGCATCATAGGTAATGGTATCTTTTGTCAGCCATATCCACAGGGCAACCTGAATGAAGATATTTAATACCGGTACAAAAAGCAGCGGTACGGCAAGCAGAGAAACCGTAATGAAGATAAGACTGTCCCGGAGGGTATACTTGATGGTTTTCCCGGTATTGGCTCTTACAACATCATCTTCTGAAAATTCGCGTATCTCAATATCTTCAACGATCGCTTCGCTGACCATACTGGTCACAAAGAGCATGGTCACGACAATGGCGTTATAGATAAAATAGAAACCGATGAGGAAAGCAATCCCCTTCTCTACGGTTTCAAACGGCAGCCAAGTCAGAAGCTTGATAAACTGCTCGTAAATATAATGTCCTTTGAAATACCAAACCACCGCCCAGAATACCCCTGAAGCAGCAAGAATAAAGAGGGAGAGTGAAGTGTATTTTTCTTTGCTTATCTTACGCAGAATAAGGTTGCCCCAGAAAGCGTACACGAGTGCGAACGTAATGAGTACCAGCTGAAACCACAGGAAGGTTGAAAGCATCCATGCACCGTTCGAGCGTACCAGTGAAAACGGTACCATTTCTATGATCTTGGCACTGAACGCCACAATACCGTCCCACATCAGATACCCGAGCCCTACCCACAATGCCGTTACTACCATTCCGCTGAGCAGAATGTATTTCATTGTATGCCATTTTACGATCTCTTTAAAACCGAATACAATCGATCTGGAAATATTACCCATACTTATCACTCCTTCGGGGATACCCGTTTTCTAATTTTATCTTCTATCTTTGAAAGTAAACTTTCTTTATGCGTCTGTTTTGAAATTGTACGATGATTGACAAGCCGCAATGTCACTTCCACACCAAATGCCGCAACAAATGCACCCATCAGGTAAAACCCCAGATCAGGCATTTTTTGGCTGGTGTGGTAGAGTGTGAGTGCCGCGATGACGAACATCGAAATCACTGCCAGCAGCACAATCACGAAATTCGCACCGGTCTCTTTGATGCGGAAGAGATGCCCCACATGGGTGATCCCCTGGATAATCAGTACCACCAAAGCTGCGATGGTTGTCACTTCCGAAAGGTTCAGGAAGAGAATCATCGGTACAATCAGAAGCGCACTGACAACAAGCCCTTCAAAGGACTGAAAGACGTTATAGGAGTACACTTTTGGAAGCTCCCCGTCTTTGGCCAGGGTATAGCCGATTTCTGTCGCAGCATAAAGTGTAGCATTGATCGCCGAAGCCGTTGCAAGCAGTGCGGTAACAGCCATAATTTTGAAACCGATAGCACCAAAAATAGGCTGTGCCGCCTGAGCGAGTGCATAGTCCTGACTCTTGATCACTTCAGGCAGGCTTAGATTACCCAGTACGGCAATCGAAGTAAGTATGTAGAGCGCACCCACAAGCAAGATAGTGATCACCATCGCACGCAACATTGTCTTTGCAGGGTTTTCCATATCTTCCACCATATTGGTGATGACACTGAACCCCTGGTAGGCAAAGAAGGTCAGCCCCACAGCAAACAGCATCTCTTTCATCGGCGGCATATCAGCTGCACTGAGCAGCTTCGGGTCAATGTAAAAAAGTGCTATCCCGGTGAAAACCACCAGAACACTCAGCTTGATGAAAACGATAACATTCTCAGACTTGGCTACCAGTGACGCACCCAAAAGGTTGATCAGCGTAAAGAAGCCGACAATGCCGAGGGCATACCAATTGGCCATATGACTGCCGCCCATCAGTGTACCGGCATAGGTACCGAACGACTTGGCAACTGCTGCAATGGCAATGAGCTGTGAAAAGTAGAAAAGTACCCCGGCACTTCCCGAAAAGACACCTTCTCCAAACCCCTGCACCAGATATTCCACAATCCCACCGCGTGAAGGGTAGGCAATGGCAAGTTTAGCCAAAGAGTATCCGCTTAGAAGTGCTGCAATACCGCCAAAGACAAAAGAGAGCCAGACCAGGTTCCCCGCTATGGCACCTGCTTCTCCGATAACAATGAAGATACCTGCGCCAACCATAGAGCCAATGCCGAGAAATACCGCTGACCAAAGGCCAAACGCTTTTTTTACTGTGCTGTCACTCTTTGTCGTCGCCATGGGGAACCTCAAAAAGTTTCGCTCCCATCAGCAGAGCGAGTCCGTCAAAGAAGAGGCTGAAACCTACCAGCAAACCAATTAGCAGTATGGAAGTGTGTGGCCACCCTACCACAAAAATGACAGCGATCAGCAGAGAAAGAATGGCGTTAATCAGCCAAATACCCCAGCCTTTTTTGGGATAGAATGACATCATAAAAGTAAAGCTGCTGAACGAATCCATGAAAAAATAGATCGAAAACAGCAATCCCAATGTTGCAATACCGCCTGCCGGAGAGACGATCATATAGACCCCTACACTGAAAAAAATGAGGCTTTTCAGCCACCCTTTCCAGTCGGAAGGATCACTTTTATAGGTATAAAAACCCACCAGAAAAGCGCTAAAAAGGAGCAGCCATGCCACAAACAGTACTGTCGTCAGTGACGCTGCAATAGGGAACATGGCTCCCAGAAACCCGAGAATCATCAAAATGATCCCCACCGTTTTGGCATTCTTCTTAAAAACTTCGAGCTGCTCAAGTTCCTCTGGGTACTTCCACATATTCTGTCCTTTAATGTATAGTATCTGTTATGGTAGTACAAATTTACTAATAAAGATGTCACCAGGGTTACATCTTTTCAGGATTTTTTTTGGTTATAATAGCTTCATATTTTATTTCAAAGGATTGAACAATGATGGATTTTCTCAAAAAAGCAATGGATTGGGCACTTGAAAAAGAAGCTGAAGCAGCCAAAGGGTGCCATGCCGATCCCAAAGATATTGACAAACAGATCGAAATGATTGAAGCAAAACGTGAAGCGCTGAAAAAGCGTTATGAAGAAGAAGATGCAGAGTTTGCACATATTCTGACAAAACTGAAACTGATCAAAGCAGAAAGCATGAAGTGCCACAACAGCAATAAATAATAGCAGGTATCCGCATGTTTTTCGCCATTTTGAATTTTACCCTCTCGGGGGCTATTTTCGTGGTGGGCATACTCACCCTCAACAAAGTCAGTACCCCCAAAGAGGTGGTGTTTGCCTCACTGCCTCTTTTTTTTGCACTGCACCAGTTCACACAGGGCTTTGTATGGCTGGGAATGGAAGGGCTAATCAACCACCGTGCACTCGAAATGGCAGAAACACTTTTTGTCTTTTACGCACAGGGAATTTTGCAATTTCTCGTACCTCTTGCCGTATGGCTGCTCGAACCAAAAGGCTGGCGTAAAAACCTCATAGGTGTCCTCATGGGACTGGGTGCCTTTCTAATGGCCTATTCTCTTTACGGGTTGAGTATTAAACCTACCGAAGTCTCTGTTGTACATGGCGTACTCTACTACTACAACCCTATGACCGACCACCTCTGGCTGGGACTCGGATATGTATTGACCACCTGCGGTTCACTCATACTCAGCCGCAGCATTGCCATCCAGCTTTTTGGCTGGCTGAACTTTATTGGACTCAGCTTTATCTATCTGGTCAACCCTTACGGACTTACCTCGGTCTGGTGTCTCTATGCAGCCGTTGTCAGTGTACTTCTTTACTTCTACTTTGTCGAAAGACGCATCGCCTTTTTACAGGCCATACGCAAAAAGCAGCATGGATTAAGCCAAAAGCTTGAAAAAGAACTTGTTTCATTGGCACACCGATACCCAAAATTTAGAGAACACATTGCAAAATATAACCGGCTTCTCCCGTAAAATATGACAAAACGACATATTTTAATACTTCCCGGGATGGATTGGCTACGATACGGTAAATACGATTCAGGAGAGTAATATGGACGGCACTATTGAGGTAAGCTACACAGTCATGTGCAAAAACGATGTACGCATTGAAATCACCCTGAGTGAACTGCTTGCAAACGAGAAGGTACTGCGTACCATCAAAGGCGAATTTGCAAAGGGTTTGCGCAATATCGAAGTGAGTACAAAAGAAGATGTACCTGTTACTCTGAAAACGGCCAAAACAATACACACTTTTACTGCAAGCAAGAACGATTTTGCAGACCTGCTCGAACTGGCTGAAGAGGATGCACGCGCCCACAAACGTCTCAAAAAAGAGTGCGAAGGTGTGGAACTTGTCGATATCAGAACCGTTGACTGATCAAAGGCTCTCTTTAGAGGTTTGGGTTTTACCGCCATTTACCTTTCGCAACCACATTTGGATATAATCCTCTAATGGCAAAAAAGAAAAAAAAATATTTAATTAAACTCAACAACAAAATACGAAACTACTTCAACGGCAAACCTTTCGACGAGGGGGTTGCCCAACTCGATGATGAAAAGCTGCTTGAACTGGTGATGCTGCTTGAATTGCAGCTGCCTTCATTCGAACGCGATGAAATGATCCGCGCACTCAGACGTGTCTGGAGCGAAGAAGGGGTCGGTGCACGGGAACTGATCGTCTCCTACCTGACACAGAACCACAAAGCGGTCCATGCACAAAAATCAAACCAGCCTCTGGACAAGGTTGACAAGATCCTGCATCTGCTTGAAGATATAGAACATACCAAACATGAAGAGAATCTTATTCTCGAATCGTTCATCGATACCAAAAGTGCAAAGATCACACTGGACAAAGTTGAAAAGAAGCTATACTACCTGCGCATGAAGGCACGCATCAGAGATCTTGAGAAAAAGCTCAATATCGTCTTCAACCCGCTCAATGAGATAGAGTTTACCCACAGCTTTACTTTCACACTCAAAGCACATGACTTCAGTAAACTGCTGCTGTGTGTCAGCGACCCTGTTGCACTCGATGAGCTCTGGGAAAAAGAGGAAGAAGAGATCATCTCTTACCTTGAACAAACAAAAGAAGCCTGCATCAAGAAAAAAGAAGCAGAGATAGACGCATTCCTCGAAGCCCTCTACAAGCGTCCCCATCCGCTGCTGAGCGAAGAGGAGATCGCACAGGCACTGCGGAAGATGCCACCGGGCGAAACGCTCTACCATGCACCGATTCCTTTCTACATTATTGAAAAGATATTAAAAAATATAAGCGATAAGTATGAAGTCTTTGAAAGTACCGGACATATCATTATTGAAAAGGAAAAATTCCTCGACTTTTTTGGAACTACACTCTTTTACAACACTTCAGTCTCTTACGAAAAACCTTTCGTCTACAATCTGATTTGGCGTGGTGAACCGCTGCCGGTCAAAGAGGACATCAACCGTGTTAATGATGATCTTTTGGCACACTTCCGTGTTGCAGTCGATGACCTGCTTGAACAAATGCACATGATGGCTGAAAAACTCGACCTTGATGAAAATGTCTATGAAGAGTTTATTGTACGTTTTATTGCACCACAGATACAAAGCTCACGTACCCTCAAAATCAAAGAGAAAGCCAAACGCCGTGTACTTTTTCACTTCGGAGAGTACATCAAGCCGCTGCTTGAGAAACAGAAGCGTGAGGAGCTGCTGGCAAAGACCATCCGCGACTTCAAACGCCTCTTTCCGCTCGCACGTGAACTCAAACGCCAGATCATCTTTCATGTAGGACCCACCAATTCCGGTAAGACTTACAGTGCACTTAAAGCACTTAAGGAGGCGACTACCGGCTACTACCTCGCACCGCTGAGACTGCTGGCACTGGAAGGTTATGAAAATCTTAAAGCCGATGGTGTCAACGTTTCTCTCATTACCGGAGAGGAAGAGATCATCGATGAAGAGGCGACCCATATCAGTTCTACTATCGAGATGATGAATCCAAGTGTAGATGTTGATGTCTGCGTTATCGATGAAATTCAGATGATTGCTGACCGTGACCGTGGCTGGGCATGGGCAAACGCGCTTATTGGTGCACCGGCCAAAAATGTCATTCTCACCGGTTCTGTCGATGCACTACATGCTGTTGAAGCACTCTGTGAATACCTCGAAGAGCCGCTGGAAGTGGTTCATTTTGAACGAAAGAATCCGCTGGAAGTTATGAAACGTGCCACGCCGATGAAGAAAATAGAACCACAGACCGCTGTCGTGGCTTTCTCGCGGCGTGATGTACTTTCACTCAAACAACAGCTGGGTGAAAAATACCGCGTATCAGTCGTCTACGGCAATCTCTCCCCCGAAGTACGCCGCGAAGAGGCGCGTCGCTTTAGAGAGGGCGAAAGTGAAGTACTTGTTGCTACCGATGCCATTGCCATGGGGCTCAACCTGCCCATTAGAACCATCCTCTTTGCCAAGGATAACAAGTTCGACGGTCTCAGACGGCGCGAGCTTACTCCCTCTGAAGTACTGCAGATCGCCGGACGTGCAGGACGTTACGGCATTGAAGAGAAGGGATTTGTGGGCGCGCTCGATGAGAATACACTCAAAACCATTGACAAAACGTTCCATACACCGCTGAGTGACATTGAACTCCCCGTCTCTGTTATGGCAAGCCTTGAACATGTACTGCTCATAGGAGAGATTTTGGAAACGGAGAACATCTCTACCATTTTAAACTTCTTTGCCGAGAATATGGAGTTTGACGGTCCCTTTGTCGCTGCCAATATTGAAAGTATGCTCGAAATCGCAGCTATTGTCGACGAGTATGATCTCGATCTGCGTACCCGATACTATCTCAGCTGTGCACCGGCAAGTATCTCTTCTCCCTACATCGAATCGGTCTTTCACCGTTACATCCGACAGATAGAAGCAGGCAGCGAGGTACGCTACATCCCGCCACGTGACCTGCCCTCCTTTGCACAGACTAACGACATGCTGCTCAACGCTGAAGACCGCGTACGTGAGATCTCCCTCTATCTCTGGCTGAGTTTCAAATTCCCTGATCTCTTTAAAGATACCCAAAAAGCCATTGAAGCGCGTGCAAGGCTCAACAGTTACATTGAAAACTCCCTTCGCCAGGGACACTTCACAAAAAAATGCCGGCGCTGCGGCAAAGTACTCGACTTTTCCTACCGCTTCTCCATCTGTGATGCCTGCCACAGTAACAAGAAACGCGGCAGTTCCGGTGAGGGTAGACACAGAGGCGGATACAGAGGTCGTAACAGGAAGCACTGATGCCCTTTCCTATCTGAAAAAGCAGGCACTTTGACATCAAACAAAGTCACTAACTTTACTTCAAATATCAAGATCCGGCATCGGATTTGGGATAACAACTAAAGCACTTCAAACCTCGTAAAAAGCGGCCGGTGATCTGAAATATCGCCGTCATCAAGTACCCGGTACTCCAACAGCTTCAATCCACGGTAGAAGACAAAGTCAAGCGGATTGCCAAACATCGACTTGACGCCGTCTTCACTGCCCAGCGGTACACGTTTCAGACCAAGGGAATTGGCTATTTCAAGTAGTTTCTCTCCCCTTGCACTGTTCCATGCATTGAAGTCACCCGCAACAATAAGCGGCCCGGTATCGCTGCGTAGAAAGTCCAGTATGCGCTCTTTCTCCTTTTTGTAGGCTCCATTCTCCCGAAAATTGATGGCATGCACATTGGCAACCAGAAGTGAGCTGCCTCCTTCCAGTGCATAACGGCTCAATAAAAGGCTTTTGTGTGTCGCAAAGAAAAATTCACGATTATCGGAAAGGTAGGCCTTTGTCTCCACTGCACGACATCTGCTTGCAGTAAGCACACCGAAGTTGGATGTGCCGAAAGTGATGTTGGCCGCTGCATCGTAGGAGTACCCCTCTACACGACAAGGCTGGCCGTCTTTGAACTCTGCCTCCTGTAAAACCAATAGATCGGCATCGACACGCTGCAGAAATTCGACAAAACGTTTATCGTCCCTGTTTTTCTTATAGACATTCCAGCATAACACTGAAACACGGTGAGACAGTACATTGGCACCTTCACTGCAACAGTGGGTATGGTGTACCTGTTGTGGCTGCAACATCGGCTACACCATCGGTGCAAAGACTTTCATAACATTCTCGAAAGCCTCCCTTATTTTACCGGGCTGTGCTATTCCCCGAACAGAAGAGACCATCAGTCCCTCCATCCACGTTTCCAGTGCTTCAATGAATTTTGGCGAATAGACAAAGGTGACCACTTCATAGTTGAGAAAAAGACTTCTGTTATCCAGGTTGAGAGAACCAACCATACCGCCAATACTGTCAATCAGTATTGCTTTGGCATGCAGCATCTCTCCCTCAAACAGTACGACATCAATATCGTTTCCATACAGCTCACGCATATATGGGGAGCGTACAAGATCTGTCAGCAAATGATCAGACTCTTTGGGCGTGATAAGTTTGACATCTACCCCTTTATGTGCAGCGATCACCAGCGCCTGGATAATATTTTCATCCGGCACAAAATAGGGTGTAACGATCCAGATACGCTCTTTTGCACTGTAAACAGCATTAAGCAGCGCTTCATAGAGTGCATCTTTGGGAATGTCAGGACCCGAAGGCACCACCTGTACAAGATTTTCCCCCTCAAAGGATTTTTCTATTGCCCTGTTTGGCTCTATCCTGCTGCCTGTTGCATACTCCCAGTCATTTTTGAAAATGGAGCGAAAATGCTGTACAGCCGGCCCTTCCAAACGATACAGCAAGTCATTCCAACGCTTGCTGCCGTCTGGAGGCCCCATATATTCGTTACTCAGATTCATGCCGCCGCTAAGCAGCATCTTCTGGTCAAAGAGGTAAATTTTCCGATGGTTTCGCAGGTTGATATAACTTTGGAAAGGTTGTTTTATAATCGGCAGGAAAAAGGCTACCTCTCCCCCCGCCTCTCTAAGCTTATCAAATCTGCCCGGACGCAGGTAGGCTCCCAGTGATCCGACAGTATCGAGCATCAACCTCACCGTAATACCTTCACGTGCCTTTCGGGTAAGTGTGTCGATCATTTTTTCTGTCATTGCATCGAACTCGAACACATACGTAGCCATTTCTATGCTTGTCTGTGCATTTTCAATCGCTTCCATCATCGCTTCGTACGCTTCCACATCGTTGGTGATCAGCTTGAAGCAGTTGGCTCTGCTTGCCGGAGGAATACCGTTTTTCTTCAGAATATTGGCAAGCGCATGTTCCGTTTCAAAGATATGATATTCTTCATATTCTTTAATATTTGGAAACTGTACCATCTCTTTTTTATAGGTATTGTCTCGTTTGCGTATGCCGATGAGAAAATAAAGCGGTGCCGCAATATAAGGCACTAAAATAATAAAAAGCATCCATGAGATCATACTTGTAGAGGAGCGTTTCTGATAAATAATATGTCCAAGTGCGGTAAATACCAAAATACCGCCCAAAAGAATAAAAAGATAGGATCCGACAATCGACCAGCCTGAGAGTTCGATGGTACACCTCGTTTTTTTAAAACATTATAGCATGTCAAGTTTATGTCACTTTTGGAAGCACTCATAACAAATAAGAGTAAAATACTCTCATTTGTTAACTTTTTATGCTATAATACACTCACAAAACCAAACTCAAAAAGGATTAACCATGCCAAAGATCAACAAATATGTAGACATCGACACTGTAGAAAGAGAAGCGAAAAAAGACCTTATCGACAGACATTCACCATTCATTACTGTCAAAGGTGAAGCCAAAAAAGGTGAACTTCTTGAAGTCCACGTTCAACTCGGCCAAGAATACACTCACCCGGATGATTTCGATCACTACATCGAATCAATCACACTCTTCGATGGTGACACAAAACTTGCAATGACAACTTTTGTTCCCGGAACATTCGGAAACGAAAAGTCTCATGCACAGGTTACTTTCTTTATCAGACCTATGAAAAAGAAACTCAACCTCGTAGCACACGGGTACTGTACAAAACACGGCATCTGGGAATCTACGCCTGTTGAAGTAGCCGTAGCTGAGTAATTTCGTACTTCCCCTTGCACTTCTTTCTTCGGAGAGAGGTGTATCTCATTTTAACCTGCCCTATTCATCTACTTGCAAATATTATTTCCCTTCCCACTCATTCAAATCCAAATAGAACCTAATACTTTTTAATATTATGTAAAAAGCTGCCCCTTCTCATGATAGTCTTGAAAAGAGGCTCTGTAAAAGTTCACTATTGAAAAATCAATATTCCAAATCCGCTATTTGACGGTATACTGACGGTACTGCTTTAAACTGTGCAAGAGCTTTGAAGAGTTCATATTCATCTTCAAGAAGGTATCTCGTACCTTCACCTTCATCATATTTCATCTGTTCGCACAGCTCACTTTTCAATGTCCAGACATATTCATCGTTTGTACCATCGAGGTAGCGTTCAAGAGCCGTCTCTTTTAGCTCGTCAAAAAGTGCCGCTGTATCTGCATCTGCTTCTATAAAGCGTTCTTCTCCCTCTTCTTCATTCAACGGTACCGCACGTAGCGAATCATAGCTGTCACCTTCTGCATAAATTGCCTTTTCAGCATCTATTAAAGCAAATCCACTGCTGTTTTCATTTCCGCTGCCTTCCATCCAAAACAGGTAGTAGTTGGTACTTCCTGCCTCATTTTTCAATGCCCTGACATACCGCATTTGTTTAAAAACATCGGGTATGTCACAAGACATATCTATCATCGCTTCAAGATATACAGCACTGCATTCTCCAGGCATTTCATTATTTGAAATCATCATACACTCCTTTTATTTTCTGATATATATTATTGTATCAAAAAAACAGAGTGTGTGATGCTACTTTTGTTTTTTATCTAAAAGGTGGGAAGGAAGAGGAAATAAAAAAGAGGATGCCTTGTAGAATCCATGATTCCGGGACAGTCCCGAAATCAGTATCTGATATTGAAAGTACTTAGCACTTGCACTGAATGATCTCTTCGATCGTTGTAACAATGCTTGGATCTTCAAGTGTAGAAGTATCTTGAGTGATCTTTTCGCCTTTGACAAGACTTCTGAGAATTCTACGCATAATCTTGCCCGAACGTGTCTTCGGCAGATCCGGAACAAAGGCCATATCGTCACACAGGGCAATAGCACCGATCTCGCTTTTGATAATAGCATTGATCTCCTTCATTGTCTCAAGCTCATCCGCAACACCTTCGTCATCTTTGAGAACAATATAAGCAAAGATACCTTCCCCTTTGATCTCATGCGGCTTTCCGACAACGGCAACAGCAGCAACATTGTCGTGTTTCTTAATGGCCGCTTCAACTTCTGCTGTACCCATTCTGTGGCCGGATACATTGATAACATCATCGGTTCTGCCGGTAATAGTAATGTAGCCGTCCTCGTCTTTCATCGCACCGTCTCCGGTAAAGTAGACGGGCTTGCCGTCTTTTTTACAGTCACCAAAATAAGATTTTACAAAACGATCCGGATCACCCCAAATGGTTCGTATCATACTCGGCCACGGCTTGGTAATACACATGAAGCCCTTTTCCCCTACCGGTGTCGGTGTACCGTCCTCTTCGATGATCTCTGCAAAAATACCTGGAAGCGGGAAAGTTGCACAGCCGGGCTTGATGGGTGTTGCACCCGGCAGCGGGCTGATCATATGTCCACCGGTCTCAGTCTGCCAGTACGTATCAACAATGGAACAGCGGCTGCCGCCAACCTCTTCATAGTACCACTTCCACGCCGCAGGGTCAATTGGCTCACCGACAGTACCAAGAACTCGCAGTGAAGAGAGGTCATACTTTGACGGTTCGTTCGCACCCGTTTTATGCAGCAGACGAATAGCCGTTGGAGCAGTGTAGAACTGGTTGATCTGATACTCTTCGACCATTTTCCAGCAGCGTCCTGCATCCGGATAAGTGGGAACCCCCTCGAACATCACAGTGGTTGCACCCGCAGCAAGCGGTCCGTAAACGATGTAGGTATGTCCGGTAATCCAGCCTACATCAGCGGTACACCAGTAGGTGTCGTTCTCTTTGATGTCAAAAACCCACTCCATTGTCATCTGTGCCCAGAGAATGTACCCTGCACTGCTGTGCTGAACCCCTTTTGGTTTTCCGGTACTTCCTGAAGTGTAGAGAAGGAAAAGCGGATCTTCAGCGTTCATTACTTCGGGTTCACAGGTAACGGGTTGGTTCTTAACCAGTTCGTTGTAGGCATAGTCACGGCCTTCCACCCATGTGATCTCTTCGCCGTTACGCTCAACAACACAGACAGCCTCGACACAGTCACACCCCGCTTCAAGCGCCTTGTCGACAACCGGTTTGAGCATGTAGGGTTTTCCTTTTCTAAAGGCACCGTCAGCAGTAACAACCAGCTTCGCCTCCGCATCGATAATACGGTCACGCAGCGCTTCAGCAGAGAATCCGCCAAAGACTACCGAGTGGATAGCACCAATCTTCGCACAGGCGAGCATGCTGATGGCCGCTTCAGGGATCATCGGCATGTAGAGTACGACACGATCACCCTTTTGGATACCAAATTCGTTTTTGAACATATTGGCGGTGCGGTTGACTTCATAGTAAAGTTCGCGGTAGGTCAGGGTCTTCTGATCACCATTATCACCTTCAAAAATGATGGCAGCTTTGTTCTTGCGTGTGGCAAGGTGTCTGTCGACACACTGGTATGCGACATTGAGTTCACCGTCTTCAAACCATTTGTAAAACGGCGCATTCTCTTCATTGAGTACCTTCGTAAAGGGTTTGAACCAGTCGAGCTTCTCTTTGGCGTACTTCGCCCAGAAGCCTTCGTAGTCCTCTTCGGCCTGTTTTACCAAGTCCCAGTACTCATCCATACTTTTTATGGCAGCGTCTTTAAACAGTTCTTTGTTAGGGTAATAGAGTTCACTCATAGGTGTTCCTTTATATGGTTATGTTGCAACAATTCTAACATAAAAAGGTAACGGATTTCTATGAGGAAAAAGAAAAAAAGTTAATTAGGAGTAAATAACTCCTAATTGTAACACTTGACAGAAAAGATCAGACGATCTCGATTTTCTCCGCCACTTCAAGACCAAAGCCGCCAAGCCCCACGAACTCTGTCTCTTTGCTGGTTGTAAGCAGGTTTATTTTCTTCACACCGAGGTCTTTGAGTATCTGCGCACCCACTCCGAACTCTTTGGCCTGCTCCTGCGAGATGACTTTGGTATCAAGAAAGACAAGAAGCCCCCCGTTGGTCTTGAGGTATTCAATGGCGTTGTTGAGCGCACTGAAACGTTTGTCATCAAGTATGAGGTCAATATCACTGCCGATGTTGTGAAACTTGACATTGGCCGTCTCATGCAACCCGTAAAACTGTATGACCGTATGGCATCGGTCAAGGTGGTCTTTATAGGTATGTTTTTCCACTTTGATACCACGCAGTGATGTTTCGGTAGTCTCGACACGCTTGACCAGCTGCTCATTGGCAAGACGGTACTCGACAATGTCTGAGATGTAGACAATGTGCAGCCCGTGTTTTTCGGCAAAAAGTTTCAGGTCGTCCATGCGCGCCATTTCACCGTTGTCTTTAATGATTTCACAAATCACGCCCACCGGTGCAAGACCGGCCAGTTTGCACAGATCGACGGAACCTTCGGTATGCCCGGTACGCACCAGTGTTCCACCGTCTTTGGCAATAAGCGGAAATATGTGCCCCGGACGTACAAAATCTTCCGCAACACTCAACGGACTTGCCAGCTTTCTAATACAGTCGTCACGTTCGGCAGCACTGATACCCGTACTTGCTGTAGCTGAGTCAATGGAAACGGTAAAGGCAGTTTCATGGTTGGAGTCATTACGGCTGACCATCGGCATAAGGTCAAGACCGGCGGCAAGCTCCCTTGTTATAGGCGTACAAATGAGCCCCCTCGCCTCTTTTGCCATAAAATTGACCATATCGGGTGTAGAGAAGGTCGCTGCATACACCAGGTCTCCCTCGTTCTCCCTGTCCTCATCATCCATCATGATGACCATCTTGCCTTTTTTGATCTCATCAATGGCTTTTTCCACACGTTGTATTGCATCTGTCGGCATAATCTGTCCTGTTTGGAGTATATGTAAATATTATTGGTATTATAGCGTAGGTCTATTATATGTAGAGGATATGGCGGTTATTAAAAGCAGTACAAAGCAGCAGATGTCCACTGCTGCTTCAAACGTTTAGAG
>WGDG01000076.1 GCA_015493425.1 Sulfurovum sp. | reverse complement strand
ACATGATATTTTCGGCTGTAGACATCGAGCATATCGAGATTGTCATACACAAACATCAGACTGATCTTCTCGGCAAGGTTTGCAACACGTTCTGCACCGATAACACTTGCACGTTTTTCCAGATCGATCGCGAACTCTTTAATTTGCCATACGGCTCTGCTTTTAGCAATATCACGAAGATAAATATCTGACTTGTTGAATTTTTCCCAAAATCCTTTGAGCTCATCACTGTAGTTCAAACCCAGTTTTTTGGTATTTTCCATACCTGCTTTGACATTGAGAACGGCAAGATCATCCTCGTCAACTTTTTTCTCCTCATCTTTGAGAAGAGGACGGTTCTGCACCGGAGCCATCTGCTCTTTGATCTTCTCCATCTCCATGTATGCTTCTTCACTTTTTTTGAAAGCATCCATAATGTAACGTTCCATATTGATGAACGGTTTACCCGCTTTTTGACGGATCTTCCGTTCTTTAACATCTTCCTCAAAGAGCGCAATAATCAACTCATATACGCTCTCCTGCATGACCGGTTTGATCAGATAGGCAGAGACATAGGGTGCAGTGAGCAACTCCACATCGTTGGCATCCTGTAAAATGACAAACTTGAGAGGATATTTTTCCTGTACTTTCTGCACCAGAGAAGTAATGCCCTCGGTCAACAGAGACTTGTCGAGCACAAAAATGTCATAATGCGCAAGGTTGCTGCCGTGTTTTTTATATTCGTCTGCACCGACATCGATCTCATAGAGAAAATAGCTGAACATCTTTTTAAGACTTTCTGCCACCACGCGGCTTTTGCAGATAAGCAATACTTTCTTCCCCAACATACTGATGTCAGGAAGACGGTAATAACGTCTGTTTCCAAGATCGTTGAGTTTAAAAGGAATAGAAACCGCTATGGTCTGGGTTTCGTCATCATAAAAAGCTTTCCCGTCCAGACGATCCAGTACCGGTTTCAGTCTTGCTTCAAAAAAACTGCGGGCTTTCTGTGCATTGATACCGGTATCTTCTACGGAAAAAGTAATAGACTCTTCATAAAGAAAATCTTTAGGGGCATGTAGTTTAAGAACAACTTCTCGGTTCTGTGTATTTTGAAAAATAAACACCAACAGCTGGCTCAACATATGGGTAACCGACTCGACATCACCCCGCAACTCTTTTGGAATTGTCGCATCGAGGTCGAATACCAGCTCAATCTCTTCTTCTTCCCTCACATTTTCAAGGGCAGAGTAGATGGTCATCAGTACCATACTGATATCAAAGAATTTTTCTATCTTTTTCATGTCTCCCCTTTACTGATGAAAGCATAGTAACACAAAATTAATAATAGTAACGTTTAGGTGAAATTAAGGAAAGAGAAAAGAAGAATAAAGGTTAGCATATGGCATCTCAGGAAACAGAGATGCCGGTAGACTTAGTGTCCGCAGCCGCAAGAACCATCGTCACAATGTGCACCGCCAACCTGACCGGTTGCCGCTTCTTCATCGGTTGCATCTCTTTCAGAGAGTACTTTAACCGAGAACATCAGGTCTTTTCCTGCAAGAGGATGGTTGAAGTCGATGGTGACTTCTTTGTCGTTGAATGACTTGACAGTAACCTGTACAGTCTGTCCGTCTTCACCCTGACCGTAGAGTGTCATACCTTCTTTGAGGTCTACACCTTCGAACTGCTCGATAGGAAGTGTCTGTACCGCTTCCGGGTTCACTTCGCCGTATGCATCTTCCGCTTTGACAAGAATGTCTGCGCTTTCGCCTTCATTCATACCTTCAAGTGCTTTTTCAAGACCTGGGATGATCTGACCTTTTCCTGTTACGAACTCAAGCGGCTGTGCCCCTTTGTTACTGTCTACAATCTCGTTGCTTCCTGCTTCTTTGACTTCGTACTCAATTCCTACTACACTGTTTTCAGCTTTAACTGCCATGAAATGTTCCTAATGTTAAATTTGGTGCTATTCTATCTAAGCAAACTTTACCAATGCTTAACATGCATCTGTTTTTTCTGAGTTTGCATTGGCTATAATGCCCCCATGAAATCCCTGCCCATCCACCATGTTCTTCCTGAAGTCAAAACAGCGCTGCAGACGCAAAACCGTCTTGTCCTTCAGGCACCGCCGGGGGCAGGAAAGACCACGGCTCTGCCGCTTGCTTTACTCGATGCACCATGGCTTGAAGGGAAAAAGATCATAATGCTCGAACCCCGCCGTCTGGCAGTCCGTGCCAGTGCCGCACGCATGGCACATATACTGGGAGAAAAGATTGGGGAGCGCATCGGATATCAGGTACGTATGGAATCTGTACAGAGCAAAAAGACCCGCATACTGATTGTTACCGAAGGGATACTCACACGCAAACTGCAAAATGATCCTGCTCTTGAAGATGTGGGACTGATCATATTTGACGAATTTCACGAACGCTCCCTCCATGCTGACCTCGCACTGGCACTCTCGCTTGAATCACAGGCACTCCTGCGTGAAGATATGAGAATACTCATCATGTCGGCCACACTCAATACCGATAGGCTTGCCATGATGCTCGATGCACCCGTCATTAAAAGCGAAGGAAGGTGCTACCCTGTCACACGCCACTACCTTGAAGCCGGACAGACACAGCCCTCACGCAGAGAACTGCCTGCATACATTGCAGCGTTCGTAGAAAATGTGATGCATGAGGAGAAAGGCAATATCCTCGTTTTTCTTCCCGGTGTCAGAGAGATCAAACATCTTGAAAATATATTACGCAAATCACACCATTCAAACCTTTGTATCAGTACGCTTTACGGTACACTCGACAAAAAAAGACAGACAGAAGCAATCGAACCGCCACCTAAAGGTATGCGTAAAATCGTCCTTGCAACCAACATTGCCCAGACATCCCTGACCATCGAAGGTATCAGCATCGTCATAGACTCCGGTTTGCAAAACATCTCCCAATTCAACCCCTTCTCCGGCATGGACAGCCTGAAAACCATCTTCATTTCAGAAGATGCGGCCACACAAAGAGCAGGGCGTGCGGGTCGTCTACAGGCAGGTAAGGCCTTCCATCTATGGCACCGCACGCGGATACTTGCCAAGCATGACACCCCGGAAATCCTGCAGGCTGATCTGACGCAACTGGTACTCGAACTCGCTCTCTGGGGCACTGACGATATCGACACAATGACATGGATGGACACACCTCCAGCCCAGGCCATTGCCCATGCAAAAAGACTGCTTGTGCAACTGGGTGCAATAGACACCTCCGGAAAAATCACACCGCATGGTCAAAAAATGAGTAGCTTTGGGCTGCATCCAAGACTCTCACACATGATGATTCAGGCACAAGAGGCAGGACTATCCTATGAAGCTTCCCTTCTGGCAAGCGTACTGACAGAAAAAGATATTTTTCCTGCTTCCTACCAACGTACCGATATTGCAGAACGTATCAGCTTTCTGCACCGTGTGGCAAATGGCGGCAGCCCCAAAAACGATGATATCAGTATCGGACAGTGCCGCCATCTCATTGCCAGTGCAAGACGTCTGGAACCCACGTCCCAAAAAAGCCTCGATATCACAAATGCAGGTCTTCTACTCGCCTATGCCTATCCTGAACGTATTGCTATGCAGCGCCGCAAAAATTCGACTGCTTATCTTCTGAGTAACGGGAAAGAAGCCAAAATACCACCCAACGATCCTCTTGCCCAGTCACAGTTTCTTGCTGTCGGAAACCTCAATGCCATATCAACCAATACTTACATACATACCGCTGCACCCCTGACACAAGAACAGATAGAGACCCACCTTAAAAGCAGCATTATCACCACAAAAAAACTACACTGGAACGAAACACAGCTTCGTGTCGAAGCACGTCAGATACGCAGTATTGGGAGCATCATTCTGTCAGAGAAACCTCTCTCCCTCACTCACGACCCTATGGTTATGGAGATACTCTTGGAAGCAGTCAAAAATCTGGGGCTTGATGTACTTTCGTGGAGTAAAGAGGCACGTCAATTGCAACAGAGAATCAACTTTTTGCATTTTCACGGAGAAGCAGTACCGGATCTTTCCGACCAGTGGCTCCTTGCACATATGCAGACCTGGCTGGCACCCTATGCAGAAGGTATGACATCTATCCGTGAACTTCAGGGCATCAACCTTTATACCGTACTATTGGGACAGCTCGATTATGGGCAAACCCAACTGCTCGAAAAGCTTGCTCCTCCCAAGTACCGTGTTGCTTCAGGTTCCCACATTACTATAGACTACAGCAATCCCCGACAGCCCCTACTGGCCGTACGTCTTCAGGAGATGTTTGGCACTACAGATACCCCTGCTCTGCTCAACGGGAAAGTCACCATGATGCTGCACCTGCTCTCTCCGGCACATCGCCCTATACAGGTCACACAGGATCTCGGAAGTTTTTGGGAACACACCTATGAAGAGGTTAAAAAAGAGCTCAGGGGAAAATACAAAAAACACTACTGGCCCGATGATCCATTCACGGCAACAGCAACCGGCAAAACAAAAAAAAGGATGTAAAGCAATGACAACAGAAGAGAAACAGATGTTCAAAACAATCATTGAGGAAGAGATAGAAAAACTAAGCGATGAGGTACAGTCCATCCAAAAGGCACTCTACCCGGAAAAGGGCAAAGGCCCCTCTGACAAAGTTGCCCATCTCAACTTCAAACTCGATCAGAGCATTCACATTCAACGCTACGAAGAGGCAACCAAACGGCTTAACCGTCTCAAACACGCCTACCTCAAGATTGATTCACCACAGTACGGCATCTGCCAGGAGTGTGAAGAGCCCATTCCTATGGAGCGGCTCAGGCTGATGCCGGAGTCGATGTATTGTGTTGCCTGTATGGAGGAGTTGGGACTCTAAGCGCGTGTTTCGCCGTGACCGTAGATCTTGTATTTATAGGTAGTAAGCTCGCTGACACCCATCGGCCCTCTGGCATGCAGCTTGTTGGTACTGATGCCCACTTCCGCACCGAAACCAAACTCTCCACCGTCGGTGAACTGTGTTGAAGCGTTCAGGTAGACACAGGCGGCATCAACTTCATTGAGAAACGTTTCTGCCGTAGTATAATTCTCGGTGATGATCGCTTCAGAATGCTGTGAGCCGTAGGTTTCAATATGTGCAATAGCTGCTTCAACCCCATCAACAACACGAATGGTCAAAATATTTTCAAGGTATTCCGTTGCATAATCTTCTTCGCTTGCCGCACTGGCTTCTATGATCTCACGGGTACGCTCACAGCCGCGTATCTCTGTTCCCTGTGCATCATAGGCAGCTTTAATCTGCGGCAGGAACTCTTCTGCAATAGCACTGTCAACCAGCAGTGTTTCCAGTGCCCCACAAATGCCCGTACGGCGGCACTTGGCATTGACAGCAATGTTCAGTGCCTTATCAAAGTCTGCATCCTCATCCACGTAGGTATGGCAAAGCCCTTTGTCATGTTTAACCACAGGTACCGTCGCATTCTCGCTTACATATCGGATGAGTGCCTCCCCGCCGCGCGGAACAATAAGGTCGACATATTTATCCTGTTTGATAAGCTTTGCCACTCCTTCACGGCTGCTGTCAGGCAACAGCGCAATAGCCGCTTTTGGCAATCCGTTTGCGTCAAGCACACTTTGCAGCACATTCGCAATAGCACGGTTGGAGTATTCAGCCTCTTTGCCTCCTTTTAAAATGGCGACATTACCGCTTTTAAAACAAAGGGCTCCTACATCAGCGGTCACATTCGGGCGTGATTCATAAATAACACCTACAACACCGATAGGCACAGTCACTTTCTCTATCTTGAATCCCGCATCGGCATACCAGCCGTCAAGTACACGTCCCACTGGCTCTTTGAGTGCGGCGATCTCCTCTATGGCTTTTGCGATTCCCTCAACCCGGTTTTCATCCAGGAAGAGTCTGTCTTTGAGTGCCGAAGTCAGATTATTTTCTTCGGCGTTACGCATATCGACCGCATTGGCTTCAAGGATGGTACCGCACTCCTCGCGAAGTCTCTCTGCCATGGCTTTGAGAATACGGTTCTTTTCACTCCCGCTCAATGTTGAAAGTACCCTGCTCGATGCTTTGGCTTCCTGTAAAAACGTTTCCATGGGCTCTCCTGCCTTTTTAAAGTTGTCTGATTTTAACAAATAAAACCTAATAATGGTATAATCTTTCCAATTCATTCAAAAGTGAGGGAACATGCAGACCATTACATTCATCGGAAACGGAAATATGGCACGCAGCATTGCCGAGGGACTCAAAGGGAAATACAATATCGAAGTGGTCGGCCGCAGCATGGAAAAGCTTGAAGGGTTTGAAAAGGCACTGGGTAAATCCTGCAACAAACACCTCATCGACGAATTTGACATGACAGACAAAACTGTCATTCTCTGTGTTAAACCGGGCAATCTCGACACTGTTTCAAAACAGCTCAAAGGCAAAGCAAAACTGCTCATTTCTGTTCTTGCAGGGGTTCCCGTAGAAAAACTCAAAAAGAAACTCAAAGCGAAAGCGGTCGTTCGTGCCATGCCAAATCTCGCCGCATCGGTAGGTGCTTCCATGACCACCCTTACAGGCGATTCCGACCATCGTGAAGAAGCCGAAGTACTGATGCGCGGTGCGGGCAGTGTCTTGTGGCTCGAGAGTGAGAAGGAGCTTGACATCGCTACTGCTTTGGCAGGCTCTGGCCCTGCCTATCTTGCCCTCATCGCCGAAGCACTTGCGGACGGTGCGGTACAACAGGGGCTCAAAAGAGATGATGCCATGGCAGTCATGCGCGGTCTCTTCGCAGGGTTTGGGAAGCTGGTACAAACCGAACATCCCGCGCTGCTCAAAGAGAGTGTAATGTCTCCGGGAGGAACAACTGCCGCAGGTATTGCAACACTTGAAAAAGAGAGCGTACGTGCAGCATGTATGGAGACGATTGCGGCTGCCTACCAAAAGGCACTCGAACTTTCAAAGTAACACTATCTCTTCGGCACATAGATACGGCGCAGATCAGGGCGGGCAAAAGGCATGTAACTGTGCCGGGTAATCACCACCGGCATACCCGGATGTGACCAGCGATAAATAACAGGCACATCTTTGGGATCAATGTGAATACACCCATGTGACATCCAGTCAACACTTCCTTTGTGCAATGCGTGTCCCCATTTGGTAAACTTCATCATAAAATCCATATTATTCACCCCATTGTCTTCAGGATACAGTGTCGACATATGGTGACGTTTTTTTTGGATAATATGAAAAACTCCGGAAGGACTCCGAAACTGCGGTGCACCGGACGTAACCGGCCCGCTCCACCATACCGTGCCGTCACGGTCTACTGCATAAAAACGGCCGTCACTGCCGGGCTCCCTGACAGAAACCAGAATAAAATCTTTTCCTGTCAGGTCGACAATACGGCTCTTTCCGCTTTTCAGATTCACCACTTCAAATACTGTTTTCTCAATGGGTATCAGCTCATGGGTGAGCGGTACCATCGGCGCATTCGGGTCATACTCTATGTCTGCCAGCAGCGTCAGCGGCAGCAGCAGCCAGAGCGGGAACCTCCAAAATATACGCATCAGAGAACCTTCAATCTCTTTTTGGCAATAGCCGCCGCTTTAGTATCAGGATAACTATCGATCACATTCTGAAAGAATACCTTTGCCTCTTCTTTTTGCCCCGTCTTCTCCAGAGAGATCGCCGTATGCAGGATCAGCACATCCATATAGCTTGCCTGATCGTAAAGACTTGCACTCTTTTTATAGTAAAAGAGGGCATCGTCATACCTTTTTGTGTAGTAAGCAATTTCACCAAGATAGTAATTGGAAGCAGCCGGCTTGTAACCCTTTTTTGCAGTAATGGCAAAACGTTTCTGCGCTTCATCATAGCGTTTTTTGACAAAGAGGCGTACCCCTTCGCTATAGAGCTTGGCAGGTGCCGTTTGACTTAAAGAAGGCTGCTTTGGCGAAGCTGTGGAACCCGATTTCACTGTTTCAGGCATCTTCGAACCCAATATTCTTTTTAACTCAGCCTTGCTGACATAGGTACTGTTGATTTTGTCAATCATTGCACCAAGCTCTTTAAGCAATGCCACCGTCTCATTGTTATCCGGGGAAGAAGTGGTATGCCGCTGCCCCTCTTTAAGCTGTGCGATCTGTACATTGAGCCCCTCTATCAGTGACGTAAGCCCGTCAATGCGCTCATTCTGTTCCATTACAACTTGCTGCAGACGCATCAGGGTGTGACGGTTCTGCATCGCAAGATCACTGCTTGCCGCAAGCGGCATCAGCGCACCTGCAGTAAGCAGTATGGCTACAACCGGCTTACGCATTTACTTCACCAGGCGAAGGTCTACCCTTCGGTTCTGTGCATAGCATGCATCTGTCTGTGCCGTACAGGCCGGGTTGCTCTCACCATAACTGACAAGTACCATACGAGAAGCCGGAATACCCTGCATCACCAGTGAATCTTTAACCGCTTTGGCACGCTTGAGGCCCAGTGCATAGTTGTACTCATCGGTACCAAATTCATCACAGTTTCCTTCAACTTTTATCTTTCCGCCTACACGCTGCGCATTGGCTGCATCTTTGGAAATAGCTCCCTCCTGGTTGCCTGGGACGGTATAGTCATCAAAGTTAAAGTAGACTGACTGAAAACCGTCGCTGCTGCTGTTGTAGGTACCGTTGTCTCCATAGCGCCCCTCGTCAATACTGACCGTATCAGCATTGGAAATGTTACTGCCGCCAATACCGCCGGGAGCAGGCTGCCCGCAGCCGCTGAGCATCAGCAGTGCCATTGTGGAAAGTGTCAAAAGCGTTTTGTTCATTGTGTTATCCTTTTACCAGTCAATTGCTTGAATTCTGTTCCCGTTCACAGGGAAGAGCTGACTCTGTTTTGAATAGAGGTTGATGTACCCAGCCGAGGTACGGCCGCCAAGCTGCTTGAGATACAGTACAACCGAACCGTCCGAAGAGAAAGTCGGAAACTGGTTGCTGCCTGTTGTTGTCAGTGGCCGTGAAGCAGGATCATCGGTTGATGTCAAATAGATATTGAACGTATTGTTTCCAAATGCACTGCTGCTTTCACGGCTTGCATAGACAACTTTATTGTTGAATGCATCACAGGCATTGTTGTTACGGCCACGGTACACCACTTGTGAAACGGCTGAACCGTGAATAGGTTTTTTGAAAATGTTGGCGTACCCCAGACGGTTGGAGACAAAGACAACACTGTTCTCACTCTCTGCATACTTTCCGCCCACATCAATACCGTTGAAGCGTGTCACTCGCGTCTTTTCACCTGTTGCCAGATTAAGTTCATAAATGTCAGGCTGTCCATTTGGTGCCATCGTCAAAAGCACTTTCTTGCCGTCTTTACTGACATCGGAACAAACCATCATTCCTTCCGAAGAAGCTACCCTGTTTTTGGCACCGGTATAGATATTGAGACGGTACAACGTAGGTACTGTACCGTTGAATGAGGTATAATAAAAACTTCGCTGATGGCTGTCAGCCCATTTGGGAAAGAGATTCAAACCGCCTCTGATAATTGTTTTTTGGTAGGTAAAGGTATAGTCGGCAAGTGCAATCTCACTGTGTTTGGGTGTCGTATACCGTGCAAAGACCACGTAACGGTTGATCCAATCAATAGAGGGGTACTTGAGTACGGCATTGATATCGTATACTGCTTTGTGAATGAGAAAAGGCATTTTTGCAGAAGAGCCGATGGCGTAACTCTTTTTAAAAAGCATCGTACCGTTTCCCGTTTTAAAGAGTTTGACAGAGAGTTTCGTTCCCTGTGCCATGGACATTGAAAATTTCAGCAGATATTCTCTGGATTTCAGTGCCGGATCTATCACCGTTGTCGTAAAATCTCCCTGACGGTGCGTATCGTCTGCCAGGAAATGCCCCGAGATCTTCAAGTCGGAAAGGAAAATCTTAAATGCCCGTTCGTTTGGAAGCGGAGAGTCATCTTCTACCGCAATCTTAGTACGCTGTTCAACGTCTTTTTCAATGGTCAGCGTCGCATCGACGGCAAAGAGATTGAGGGTCAATAGAAACAGTAAAAGAAAACGCAACAACAATCCTTTCATAAGCAACACAGGGGGATGCTTTTATAAAACTTTGTACATTGTATCAGCATGATATTAACACACTATTAATTCCATACGATCGAATGCCGTAATCATATCATACAATTGTGGTAAAATTGTAACAAAACGTTTAACCCAAATTTCGAAATAGAAAATTTGCAGTCGTTACAACGCTCGTGTGTAGAGGATTTTGGTTTAAAAGGAGTCAACCATGGAAGCAGTTCGCAAAATGGCGGTTGCCGGTACTTTCTATCCGGCTTCTTGCCAAAAGCTCAAATCGATGTTTCAGACGTTCAACAAAAAGTTCGATAGACTTGAAATTTCACCCAAAATCAGAAAAATCATACCAAAGGCTGTCATCGTACCTCACGCAGGCTACATCTACAGCGGCTACACCGCCAACTTCGCCTACCGTTTTCTGGCACCCGAAAAAGCCAGACGATTCATCGTCATAGGCCCAAGCCACCATGTCTATTTCAAGGGGATATCTGGCAGTTTTTTCGAACACTTCCAAACCCCCTGCGGCAACCTTGACATCGACACCCCTTACCTCTTCGCTCTGGCAAAACACTTCAACATCGGCTTCATACCACAGGCACACGCCAAAGAGCACTCCACCGAAGTACAGATGCCCTTTTTGCAGCACTACTTCCCAGAACGCAAGGTCATCGAACTCATTTACGGCGATGTTCCTGTGAAAAGCCTGATGAACATCATCACAGCCCTGCTCCATGACAAAGACAATGCTGTCATCATCAGCTCCGACCTCAGCCACTTCCATCCCCTCAAAGAGGCCGAAGCCATCGACAGAAATTGTCTGCTTGGCGTACAAAACCTCGACTACAACAGGTTGCAAAAGTGTGAAGCATGCGGAGAGACCGGCATAAAAGCCATGGTACTTGCCGCCAAAACCCTCAAACTCCACAGCAAGCTGCTCGACTACCGAACCAGTGCCGCCGAAACCGGCGACACTCATTCTGTAGTGGGGTATATGTCGGCGATGTTTTATGCGTAATTAGTATATTACTCACATTATTTACTCTGTTGCTAATTGACCAACATATGTTCTAATACGAACTTTACCATCTTTCATATATGCCACTACAACATTACTACAAGGAGAATCTATCGCAACACTTATATCTGTTGCATTATCATCAACCTTCACTTCTGAATCAAAATCTTCGCCAATATTTTGACTCACCGCAAAATAAGATGTCATTGTACCGTTTGAATCCGTTTTCTGATATCCATCCACAACGTTACCAATATTATCTGCTGCTAATGAACGTCCCATATCTACTTGATTATCCCCAAATACCAAGGCTTCAGATGTGTTTGCATCTAAATCGATACGATATGCATCTGTATCAATACCACTGACAAAAAGGTATGCCCCATTCTCATAGCGGGAAAAGGCTGTTGTGGAATAAAAAATAGCTCCCCCCGGTACCCTTTCCGAACTAATTGTATCACCATAATCTGTACTTACATAATATCTTAATGTAGGATCATCTGTCTGCACATAAACCTTATGCGTAGTTCTGTCAACTCTTACATCAGCGAAAACGCTACCATCCTGATTTATATTTACTGCAGAAAACGTTGAACCATGATCATGGCTCACATATAACGTTGTTCCGCCTCTCGTAACAATATAAACATGTTCTTCATCTGATGAAATGTGCAGTGTATTAATGCTTCCCGTTAGTGACGTAGAACCTACTACTTTTGGATTTTCAAAGGTTACACCTTTATCAAGACTTTTACTCATATTAATTGTAGAATTTGCATTATCTACCCATGCCACATATACTGTATTATCATTTGAAACATTAATGGATACTTCATAATCATCAGATGTTACCTGTATAGGATTTGAAAAAGTTTCTCCACCGTCAACACTTCGAATGACATTAATCCCGTTTTGACCATGATAGGCAATATAGATCACGCCATCTGAATCTATCGCAATATTACGGGAAGTGCTTGAGTGGGAGATATTACCTGTCTCACCTATAAATAAGGTATCATTTGTCACACATACAGGTTTCGCTGATGTTACATTTGTCCTTATATTTCCAGAGTTCGAGTCTCCTGAAAATGTATACTCCGTTGATTCACCGGAGCCGGAGCCGGTACATCCTGATATCATCAACGATACAGTCAATGCACTCAGCCCACATATAAATTTTTTACTTAACATCTTTTCTCCTCCTAAAATCTGTACTGGACACCGAAAGTCCAGGCATTCACTTCTACATTAGCCTGTTTGGCAACATAGTCAAACCCTTTGTCATCATAGAGCCAAAGATACTCTCCGTAAAAATTCCAGTGTTCCGTAACGGCATAACTGCCACCCAGTCCCCACTGAAAGCCTTCTTCAACTGCATCATCGCCCAGAAAATCGTTCAGCCGTACCTGTCCAAAACCTAACAGACCATACAGGCTAAAATCACCCATAGTATATTGGGGTTTGAAGTAGACACCCCAATGTGACACTTTTCCATCATAGGTTTGCACAGGATTGATCACATTTCCCTGATCATACGTTGTGTTGAAGCCAAGCGCATAACGCCCCTCGACAGCAAAATAGGAAGAAACTTGATACCCAAGCGACAGTTCAACCATCGTTGCATCGATCTCCTCCTTGCTGAAGTCATTTTTTACACTAATCTGTCCCATACCAAGACCGGCATAAAATGTACCTGTCTCTTCTGCAACTGCCGGTGTCGTTTCCACCGGTGCGATATCTCCTCCTGCATACACCGAGGCAACAGCCAACGTCCCAAATGCCAATACGGCCACTATTTTACTCACAATACTCCTCCTTAAAATGTCTATTACGTAACAATGCAACTATTTTGTATGATGTTCTGAGCAGCCTGGCGATCTTCGGAGAGAAGACCCATAACTTTCCGTCCTGTCCTCACAGACAGTTTGGCTTTATGCAGAAATGTTTAAACATGTATATTTTACAGCATGAAAACTTTATATTTAACCAAACTGTCTTATACAATGAGAATAATTGAACAACTTTGCCTTTTTTTAAAAAATATCCTGTTTTTTGGCATTTGAGGTCGATTATTTAGACAATCTTACACTATCTTCAATCTATTTCACCTATAATTATTATGTATAACACAATCCATCATAAGGAAGAACCAATGAAAAAAATTACTTTGGCACTTACAGCGGCATCACTGCTGGCAACGTTTGCAACAGCACATGAGCACGAAGGCAAAAAACACTGGGACTACAGCCAGAACGGACCGACACACTGGGGCGAATTCAGCAAAACCTGTGCAAGAGGCCATGCACAGTCACCTATCAATATCGTACCGGGAAAAACTGTCAGCCTCAAACCTACCTATAAACTGCACCTTAATGAAGATGTTCATACTACGGCAAAAGTCATCGACAACGGCCATTCTATCAAAGTCACACCGAAAGTTGGCGGTACTGTCGAACTCAACGGCGAAAAGTTCAGACTACTCCAGTTCCACTTCCATGGGAAAAGTGAACATACTGTCAATGGGAAACGCTATGACATGGTTGCACACTTTGTACATCAAAACCCTAAGACAAAGCAGCTGGCTGTCATTGCGGTATTCTTTAAAGAGGGCAAGAAAAATCCTGTGCTTGATAAGATCATCAACAACGTAGGTAAAGAGATCAAGATCGATCCACAAAGTCTATTGCCAAAAGACACACAGCACTATTATCACTATATCGGTTCTCTGACAACACCGCCATGTTCCGAAAATGTACAGTGGTACCTTCTCAAGAAGCCTGTCGAAGCATCCAAAGCACAGATCGAAGCGTTTAGAAAATACTATGTCGATAACGAAAGACCTGTTCAGGAACTCTACGACAGAACCATCGAAGCAGAGTAATCTCCTCTTTGCCTCTTAAGCTCCGCTATATCGTGCGGAGCAGCCCAATGTTACCCCCTCTATCTATAAAATCCGAATGTACCTTAATATGAACAAAACATCATTATGTTATAACCACACATTTATTACACGTTTACACTGTACTATCATGCTATAATTAAAAAATAAAGGAGTAGCCATGTCTCAAAAAGTTTCAATAATTTCAAAACTAATTGCCATAATTTTACTTGTTACAACCCTGAGTATGGCAAAAGAGGTTAGCGCCTACTATCAAGCTCCCTATCAAAGTCTCAGAAGTATCGCTCATCAGTTAAAAAAAGCTGGGTTTAGAATTCTCAAGGTCTATGCACCAGCAAAAAAACGTTATTTGCGCGTTATTGTTTTCACCGACGATAACCTCATAACACTTGCCAGTCAAAAAAAACGTGGCTTCGCTGCTATACTCAAACTTGTAGTCAACAAAAAAACAAAACAGGTACGTGTGATGAATCCCTCCTATTGGCTTCAAGCATATCTCCAAAAGCAGTATATCCCAGGAAGTGATTCGACTGTCAACACTTCTCTTAGAAAAGCTCTTATAAGCCTAAAACCAACATCCGACACACTTCCAAGAAAGAGACTGGCATCCTACCATTTTATGATTGGAATGCCTTATTATGCTGATATGCTGGAGTTCCCATACAAAAACAAAATCCGAAAACGGGACGTACTATTCAGACTGAAACTTAAAAACGGTAGCCAACTTATAGGTATAAGAATGCCAAAAAGTGTTGAGGAGTTCATTGAAACAACTGGCGAAGAAAATGCACTTATCCTTCCTTATACCATTCTAATCGAAGATGGCAAAGTGTATGCCCTGCACGGGAAATACTATATTGCCCTTTCCTACCCGAAACTCAATATGGGGAAATTTATCAAAATGCGCAGCATTCCTGATAAAATAGAAATGTCTATCAAGAGAATAGTACGATAATATAAACTAATCTTTTGCAATAAACTCCGCTTCAAAGAGATAAGTACGGGATCCCTTGTGCGGACCAAAACCAAACTCCTGCAACTGTTCCAGAAACTCTGTCAATGCCTTGTTGAATGCCGGATTTTGTGAACGACGCTTGATTTCAAATTCAAAGTGGCCGGTCGGGTCAATTTTCAAGTGCACTTTTACCTTCTCGCCTGCAAAATCGCTCTGTGCCGGCCAGGCTTCAAGCATCTCCTGCACTTTGGCAAGATAACTGTCCTCCACACCACTGTCGTAGGATTTTTGCTTCTTGAGTGAATTTTTGATTCTCTCTGATGCCGATACTGGTACATCCTTCATTTCAAAAAGCTGCTTTTTGGGTTTACTTTGAATAGGTTTATCGGTAATTTTGATGACTGGCTTTTTTTTAGGTGTTTTGATGGAAGCGAAGAGATCTTTAGTTTTTCGGTGCTTTGGTTTTGTTGCATTGATATCTTTTCGTTTGATACGCTTTTTAACCAGTTTCTCTTTAATCATCTTTTTATGACTCTGTACTTTCTTCGCCGGCTTCATATGTGTTTTTTTCGGCTTGGCTGCGTGCTTCTTTCTACTCACTTTCTTGTTGTGCTTTGTGGGAAGTACTTTCTTTCGAGGTGCGCTTAGCCCAACCTGTATCCGATGCTCATCTTTCTTGACATAATGCTTTTTTGTTTCCGAATCATGATAATTGAAGTATAACAGCAGCAAAGAAACCACAAAGAGATAGATAGCTACAGCAACCACTCCCCAAATAAGCCTTAATTTTTTCTCTTTCATAGGGTAATAAGAGAAACCTTTTGAAAACCGGCTGCTTTGACTGTCTTGAGCAGATACATCACATCTTTGTATTGGAGTCGCTCGTCTGCACGGATATAGACTTCACTGTTTTTGTCAAGCTTGGAAGACTGGTTGACAAAATCATCCGCAAAGGTTGCCAGGCTGTATGTCTCTTTATTGAGATATATTTTCCGATTCTTGTCCATACGGATCGTCAGTGTTTTAGGCTTCACCACTTTTACCGTTTTTGAGCCCTCTGGAAGATCAATCTGCTCCTGATAAGTGATTGTAGGAGCTGTGATCATCAAAATAGCCATAAGTACCAACATTACATCAACCAGCGGTGTAATGTTCAAATCCGGATTGTCATCCCAGGAAAACACGCTACGCCTCAGTTTGGGAGAGAATGACTTCCGACTGTGAGTTCAGCAAAGAAGAGAGTTCGTATGCCTTTCGCTTCAAAATCAAATGGAAGGTGTAGGCAAAGATCGCGACAGCAATACCAGCCGCAGTGGCAATTAGCGCTTCCGAAATAGCAGGTGCTACAACATTGAGCGATGCAGAAGACTGACCGCCGAGTTCGGAAAACGTTTCAAGAATACCGATCACTGTTCCAAAAAGACCGATGAACGGGGAAGTGGATGCAATAATAGAAAGCCACGTCAAACCTTTGGTAGAAACCCGGATAGCATCGGAAACAGCTGCTTCCAAAATCGCCTTGTTCGGTTTGTTCACACGTGCCAGATAAGTAAAAATAAGTGAATTGGTAGCCACTGATTTTGACTGACCTGTATAGAGTGATTTAAGAGAACGTGCCTCTGCTGCTATACGTGACTTTAAAAGAAAGTAACGATCGAGAAAAATCCAAAATGTTGCAATAAAATAGAGTGAAAGCACAAGCAGCACGAAGATCGTGATCGCACTGCTGCCTGTGAAGTAGTGAAGAAGTGTGCCCAACTTAGAGAGATTTCCCTATATTTTCGACTTTGCTTACCGCTGCAGCAATCACTGTACTCGAAGATTCCGCTTTTTTAAGCAGTTCTTTCGCTTCGCTGAGTGCCTGAGCCAAGTCTGTATCTTCTCCGGAAAGTGCTACTGCACCGTCCACAATACAGGTTGTCTTCTCTTCGTCTACTTTGACATAACCGGAGTTGATCGCCACTGCTACTTTCGATCCGTCGGCCTTGACAATCTCGATCACACCTGCCTGGAGCAGAGAGACAAGTGTCGCGTGCTTTGGAAGCACACCGAACTCACCCTCAGAACCCGGAAGCGTGACCTGTCGGACTTCGTCATCAAAGATCACACCGTTGGGTGTGACGATTTCAAGCTTCATTAGTTCCATAAATATCCTTTATCAGACAAGAACTAAGCTTACTTAGCGTTGATCTTATCGTTTTTCTCAATAGCCTCAGCCATATTTCCTACCATATAGAATGCAGCTTCATTCATATGGTCGTATTTACCTTCAAGCAGCCCTTTAAAGCCTTCGATAGTATCCTCAAGTGTTACATACACACCTGGGCTTCCGGTAAAGACTTCAGCAACGTGGAACGGCTGGGAAAGGAATTTTTCGATCTTTCTTGCTCTCTCAACAACCAGTTTGTCATCTTCAGAGAGTTCATCCATACCAAGAATCGCAATGATGTCCTGCAGGTCTTTGTACTTCTGAAGTGTCTGCTGAACACCACGCGCTACATTGTAGTGCTCTTCACCGATAATCTGTGGATCTAGCATTCTTGAAGTTGAATCAAGAGGATCGACCGCTGGGTAAATACCTTTTTCCGCAATTGAACGGTTGAGAACGGTTGTCGCATCGAGGTGTGCAAAGACCGATGCAGGTGCCGGGTCAGTCAGGTCATCTGCAGGAACATAAACTGCCTGAACAGAAGTGATCGAACCTTTTGTGGTAGAAGTAATACGCTCTTGCAGCGCACCCATCTCACGGCTCAAGGTAGGCTGATAACCCACCGCTGAAGGAATACGTCCAAGCAGTGCAGACATCTCTGAACCTGACTGTGCAAAACGGAAGATATTGTCGATGAACATCAGAACATCAAGACCCATCTCATCACGGAAGTATTCCGCCATTGTAAGACCAGTCAGTGCAATACGGTTACGTGCTCCCGGAGGTTCACTCATCTGACCGTAGCAGAGTGCAACTTTGTCAAGGACGTTAGACTCTTTCATTTCGTAGTAAAGGTCGTTACCTTCACGTGTTCTTTCACCAACACCGGCAAATACGGAGTAACCGCTGTGTTTCATTGCAACGTTGTTGATCAGCTCCATGATAATGACGGTTTTACCAACACCCGCACCACCGAAAAGTCCGACTTTACCACCTTTTGCATACGGAGCAAGCAGGTCAACGACTTTGATACCTGTTTCAAATACTTCAGTCTTGGTACTCTGCTCATCAAATGGCGGCGGATCTCTGTGAATTGACCAGTACTCTTTTGCTTCGCATGGACCTGCATCATCAACAGTGTCACCGATAACGTTGAAGATACGTCCGAGAACCTCTTCACCTACAGGTACTTTAATCGGAGCACCGGTCGCTTTGACCTCCTGCCCTCTTACCGTACCTTCACTCATATCCATTGCAATTGTTCTTACTCTGTTGTCACCGAGCTGTGCTGCAACTTCCAAAACCAGTTTGTGTTCTTTACCGTCAAATGTATATACTGTCTCCAGTGCCTCATTGATCTCCGGCAGATAGTCTGTGAAATCCACATCGATAACTGGACCCAAGACTTGTACTATTTTACCTGTCATTACTTCTCCTCTACTTATTTCATTGATTCCATACCACTGATGATCTCGATGAGCTCAGTCGTAATCGCTTCTTGTCTTGCTTTGTTGTACTTGACCGTTAATGTCTTCACCATCTCTTTGGCATTTTTGGTTGCCGCATCCATTGCCTGCATACGGGCAGAGTGCTCTGCCGCCAGCGAGTCAATGAGTGAGTAGTACATGGTATATTCGACATATCGTTTTACAAGTGCATCCAGCAGTGTATCATCGTCATCAGGTTCTACTTCCAGCTCGGAAGTAGAATTGTCCGACAGTTCCAATTTGGACGGATCGATCGGAAGTACCTGATCTTCACGAATCTCCTGACTGATCATATTGACATACCCGTTATGCACCAGTATGATTCTGTCTGTTTCACCATTGACATACGCATGCGTTACTTCAGTGATGAACTGCGCGGCTTCTGCATAGTCTGGTGCAGCAGAAAGACCTACGATTTCATCATTCAATTCAACATTGTTGAACTTGAAATAATCTATTCCCTTTCTTCCAACTGCTCTAAGACGCACTTTGATGTTTTCTGCCTTAAAATCGGCAATCATCTGGTTCACACGTTTGATTGTCTGGGCATTAAAACCGCCACAAAGACCTTTATCCGCTGTAATGAAGACAATGTCAACCGTTTTTGGATTAGCTACTTCTTTAAAGTAGACATTATCCAACCCGTCAACATTCGCTTTCTGCATCTTCTGCGCAATCTCATTGAGCAGTTCGGTAAGCTTGGCGGCATACACACGTGAACGCCGTGCAAGCTCTTCCGTTCTTCTCAACTTGGCAGAAGAAACAAGCTTCATTGCATTGGTAGTCTTGGCAGTGTTCTTGACACTCCCAATCTTACGCTTAATCTCTTTTAAATTAGCCATAACAAGCCTTTCTTACGCTTCAAAAGAAGCTTTGAAATCTTCGATCGCTTTTCTCAGTGCTGCTTCTGTCTCGTCTGTGATCTTTTTGTCATTTCTGATCGCATCGAGGATATTCATATATTTTGCTTCCATGAATGGCATCAACTCCGCTTCAAACTTTGTTACAGCACTGACAGGAATGTCATCGAGGTAACCGTTGGCACCGGCAAAAATAATCACAACCTGCTTCTCGATCGGTACTGGAGAGTATGGCCCCTGCTTCAGTACTTCAACCATTCTCTGACCACGCTCGAGCTGTGCTCTTGTATGATCATCAAGGTCAGAGGCAAACTGTGCGAATGCCTGCAGTTCACGGAATGAAGCAAGGTCAAGTCTCAATGTTCCTGAAACCTGCTTGGTTGCTTTGATCTGAGCGGCACCACCGACACGGGATACAGAAAGACCGACGTTGATCGCAGGTCTGATACCGGAGTTGAAGAGGTCTGTTTCAAGGAAGATCTGACCATCAGTAATCGAGATAACGTTTGTTGGGATATATGCCGCAACATCTCCCGCCTGTGTTTCAATGATAGGGAAGGCAGTGATTGAACCTGCTCCCAGTTCGTCATTGAGTTTTGCTGCACGCTCAAGCAGTCTTGAGTGAAGATAGAAAACATCACCTGGATATGCTTCACGACCCGGAGGACGTCTGAGGATCAGTGACATTTCACGATACGCTACTGCATGCTTGGAAAGGTCATCATAGAAGATAACAGCATGTCTGCCGTTATCTCTGAAATATTCCGCCATGGTAACACCTGCATATGGCGCGAGGAACTGAAGAGCAGCAGAATCTGCAGCACCGGCATTTACAACAATTGTGTAATCCATAGCGCCGTGTTCTTCAAGCTTCTTCACTGTCGCAGCAACTGTTGACTGCTTCTGACCGATCGCAACATAGATACATACTACATCTTGACCTTTCTGGTTGAGAATGGTGTCAATTGCCAGAGTTGTTTTACCTGTCTGTCTGTCACCGATGATCAGCTCTCTCTGTCCACGTCCTACCGGTACGAGTGCATAGATTGCTTTAATT
>WGDG01000075.1 GCA_015493425.1 Sulfurovum sp. | reverse complement strand
TTTCCAGTCCGTCCATCTCAGGCATATTGATATCACTCAGTACAATATCGGGTTGTTTCTCTCTATAGAGTATCAGCCCCTCTTTGCCGTTACAGGCCTGGTAGAACGCTTTTGTTTCAGCTTCCAGAATACTTCCCATACACTCCTGTGTTTGAGGGTTGTCTTCAACATAGAGCAACGTAAAGTTTTCAAGTGCCATCTCTCTTCTCCTCGGGCAGTGTTATGGTAAACCTAGCCCCTTTTTGCGTGTTTTCTGCAGATATATCTCCCCCGAAATGATCCGATATGATCAATTTTGCCATATAGAGTCCCAGCCCCGTACCCTCACTATTTTTCTTTCCCGAAAAGTAAGGGTCGAAAATATTGTTAATGATCTCTTCAGGAATGCCTCCGGCATTATCTTCTATACTGATGCGTATGTTTCTGTCCGACCTTTCCAGACGAATCACTATCTCTTTGTACTCTACACTGTTTTCTGTCAGGGCATCTTTGGCGTTGTTAACAATGTTCAGAACCGACTGGGAGAACTCATTGGGATATCCGTACCCAAAATACTCCTCTTTGGCATCGACAGTTACAGCTATCGTATCCTGTATCATACCGATATCCATAATCTCAAGCGCTCTTTCAATTCCGGCATTGATGCTAAACCGCCGCTTCTCTCTGTCTATTCTGTAAAAGGCTCTAAAATCATCTATGGTTTCCGACATACTCTGTACCATTTGCTGTGACTTCTGCTTGAAGTTTTCCACAGCCTGGTCATCGAGCAGACCCCTCTGGTATCTGGAAACAAGCAGTTGATTGTTCAGTGACAGATTGTTAAGCGGCTGTCTCCACTGGTGGGCTATCATACCTATGAGCTCCCCCATTTGCGCAAGCCTACTCTGCTGAAGCATCAACATTTGGTGTTTTCTGTTCTTCTCCAATGCTTCGTTGACCCTCTCCTGCAGGCTTGCCATATTTTTCTTTCTCTCTTCAAACAGTGCACCTGCGGTCAACATCACAAATATATGCGCCAATATGAAAAAGTTTATATTAATAATATTGTCCACCAAGGTTCCCGCGGAGAAAGCGCCAACCCCCAGATATACGGAGTATGAAGAGAAAATCGCTACAATAATGGCAAAAAGTGATCCATACAGCATCCCCTTGTATGCCACCACTATTGTTACCACCGGTATTGTAAGTGCCAATAGCAAAGAGACATTTTCTATATCTGTCTGTATTTCGAGAATATACACATAGAGGGCAAACACGGCACCATACATAAAAAAATTTAAAAAATCTGTTTTCCTGTAATTATGCAGAAGCAGCAATGTGAAAGGGGCAAAGAGCAACTGTCCCATTAGGTTGCCAAACCACCATGACAGCAGCGATTTGGGAAACTCTGCCAAATCTATGATACCACCCGCAAGCAGTGATAGGTTACCGACAAGTGCACTGAAGGGCTGCAGCACCAGTATCACAATGAGCACAAGCCCTGTCACATCCCTCAGTCTGCGAAGTCTGGTATCGATGCCGTAGAAAGTGAAGAGAGATACAGCCATGACAGCTTCGACCGAATTCCCTGCCGAAATACCCAATGCAGGTACCAGCCCAAGCCCGTTGTCAAGCGCTACGGCAAGTTGTCCGAGAAAGATACCGGGCCATACACGCTTGCCAAAATAGAGCACCGAACCCAGTGCTATACCTTCTGCTGCAAAAATGACGATTGTCACGACAGAGTGTTCCATTGAAACGGCAAAACTGAGCTTGGCCGAGACAAAATAGAGCAGCGCAATTGCAAGTACAAGCGGCCAATAGTGCGTATGGGAGAAGTCATCACACTTCATTGTGCCAATACTGTTTTTCATCATTCCGCCTCTCCATGAATTTCCCTACATAACCATACAATAGAAATCTAAACAAAATTACACTAAAATCTGTTAAATCTGTATTTTACCCTAAATATCAATGCAGCATCAATATCGGAGAATCACCACGTATGCGAAAAATAAAAATACTTCTCATCGAAGACGATGAAGATGCAGCCAATATAATTTGCAAATATCTCGAAGCCGACGGCTTTGAGATGACGGCCGTTTTCAGTGTAAGTGACGGATTGTCTCATCTGAACAACGATGCATTCGATATTTTGCTGCTTGATTTGAGCCTGCCCGATTTCGACGGATATGAAGTGCTCAAAAACATCAAAGACCGTATCGCTGTACCGGTGATTGTGGTCAGTGCATACAGCGACAAACATACCAAGCTGACAGCATTCAGATACGGTGCTTCCGACTATATGGTAAAACCGCTGGATCTGGACGAACTTGAAGCCAGAATATGGGTGCACACAGGCAGAAAAAAGAGTGTATTTGTCGAAAAAAAGAAGATATTCGAAATCAGAGAAAACAGCATACTCTACAAAGGTAAAAGACTAGATCTTACTTCGACTGAATACGGCATACTCTCCATGCTGGTGAAGCATATAAACACCACTGTCAGCAGAGAGAAACTGATGGCATCCGTCTCCACTGTCAGTTCACACAGATCCCTCGACAACCACATCAAAAATATCAGGAAAAAGATTGATGACAACGGCAATAGACCGAAATGTCTGAAAACGGAATACGGGGTGGGGTATAAACT
>WGDG01000074.1 GCA_015493425.1 Sulfurovum sp. | reverse complement strand
GCGTTTTGTACCGTTTTCTTCTATGAGCAAATAGTCATATCCCATCACTTCTTTTTTTTCCAGAATCCTGCCGTAATGAATGTGCGCTTTCTTCTGTACGCTATCTTGTGTTTTGACAGGTGTCGTACCTGTGGCAAAAAGAACCGTTCCGGCAAGTACTGCCGCTGTTGCAATCATTTTGATCATTGTCATTCTCCATACTGTATTTACCGATATTATAACCCATCGATATTAATAAATCTTTTTTATAGAATAAAATAAGTTTCGTATTACCATTTAGTCTGTAAGATAACTTTCTCAGAACGAAACAAAACCGGGAGCACGACAATGAAAAAACTACTATATACGGGACTGCTTGCCTGCACACTGCTGCAGGCGGAGCTTTTTACCGATTATTTTAAAGATGGCGTTGTGAAGTCACGCATTGAATACAAAGACGGTACACGTACCCAAACCAGAGAGGGTATAAAACACGGTTGGGAGAGAGTCTATTACAATACCGGAGAACTCGCCTATGAGGTACGCTATGTGGAAGGCAAGCGTGAAGGTATCATGAAATGGTACGACCGTGCGGGCAATCTACTCGAAACACTGTCGTATCAAAACGGTCAGCGCCACGGGACCAACAGACTCTTCTATAATGATGGCACAAAACGGGCAGAAGTGCACTACACTCATGACAAAAAAGAAGGCATGTACAAAGAGTATTTCAGTACCGGTGAGCTTGCCCTTGAAGTTCCCTACAAACACGGCAGAAAAGAAGGTATACAAAAAGAATACTTTCCAAACGGAGCACTCTCTTCAAAGGTTCGCTACATCAACGGCTACAAAGAGGGGAAACAGATATGGTATGACAAAAACGGCAGTATAATCAAAACTGAATCGTTCAAAATGAACAGACCTGTTGAAGTAATGAAGAAAATTCAGGCGAAAGAACCGGATGCTACCCAGCATCTGCTTCAAGGACTCGATTTCAACCCAAACCACCACAAAGCCCGATAAAAACGGGCTTTTAAAGTCTATAAACCCTATAGACTTTATGGATATTTTAGCTGCATTCCGACTTTTATATCTTCACCTTATCAACTCCATTACCCCATAATATAAATCACTTTATCTTATGTACATTAATTAAAAAAATGATTCAATTTAGATCATTTTTAAAGCGTTCTTAATCTTTTAGATGCAAAAATTGAGTGTAATCAAATTTAAAAGGAGACTAAAAATGATTTCAACGATTTTAAAAAGTACTGTTGCGGCATCACTGCTTGCAACGGTCACTTTTGCTTCTTCAGGCTACGATCCGAAACCTCCGTTTTCACTCGATAAACTGAAGAAAGTAAAGGTCAAAGGCAAACAGGCCTACCAGCCGAAAAACGACTACAACATCTTTGTCAACTATGAACTCGGCATGCACTGTGTCGGTTTTGAAATGAGCTACTGCTGTGTCATTCCTCCCTACAACTCTATTCAGGCACAGGCGATCCAGTCAGGGAAAAACGGCCAGCTGCCAAAACTGCTCTCGCCGGAAGACAAAGTAAAACTCTTTTACAATGTACGTGACAACTCGTACAGTGAAGGAAACAAGATGAAGTACTGGTCTGTCCCCAAAGATGTCGACGGTGACGGTCACTTCGACTCTCCGGGCGACAACGTAGCCAACTACGTCTGGGGACACCTCTTTATCTATAAAGATCTTGAAGGTACGATTCCCCAGGGGGCTACCGACAAAGACAGACTGCGCATTGGACATCAGGTTAAGGTCAAGATTGATGCGGGGCCTTCCGGCAAACCGGTTTCCGGCGGATACCTCGAGTACGCAGGAAAAGACGGTGGCAATGTCGTAATGACCGATACACTGGTACCTGCTGTCAAAAACGTCAAACTGATCCTGACCGCTTCCCACATCTGGGATGCACTGGGACTTCCGCTGACTGCATTCAACGACAGCACAAGAAGAGGTACCATCCGTTCTATTACACAGAAAGACTTCCAGCCTTTCCAGTACTCACAAGTTGAACTCCATACCGATGCCGGTACAGCGATCACCGATAAAAAAGGCAGAGCTTACCGATATTTCGGTACCAACCCGGTTGATATTCCAAACTGTTACGCCTGTCACTCCAGAAACGGTAAGGCAGCACAGATGGCAAGAGACGAAGGGCTGAAGTTTTCAGACCAGGAATATAAATATTGGAAGAGTTATCCTGATGAAAGTGAGTATATGGCAAGGCTTTCCGAAGCGTCCATCAACATTCTCTCACTGCACGATGCACACCATGGCACCAAATTCCTCAGCGACTACAAGTCTGATGCACCGGGCAACCGTTTGGGCAAAATCGGTGAAGTCAACTGTGCCGACTGTCACGGAGACAATGTTTCAGGGAACCTCCAGGAGCCAAGACCGGTCGCTACAGGCTACAAAGCAGTCAAAGCCAAGCCGCTTACCGAAGCAATCCATGGATTCCACCTTGGCATGGTACCGATGCCTGATGCGGCAGGAAGAACACAGGCATGTCAGAGCTGTCACCCGACCCACTTCCAGAACCCGAATATGAACGACGACACCAACCCGTTCCGTGTTACGGACAGATACGGAGAGGGACGTTTTGCCAAAGGTGACATTAGAAAGTCAGGCGGCGGATGTTACGTAAGACGTGACGCACACTCCAACCCCAACGCAAAACCACCGTTCTTCCTGAATGCATACGGAAAGTGGCAACTGAAAAATGTCTCCATGAAAGACGAGCATGGCAAACCTGTCAAACAGCTCAGAGGTCTCTACTGTACCAACTGTCACACCAAAGTGGCTCAGGCGATGTACACGTACGATGACATCAAGCATGACTCGACACAGACTGGCAAAAGCATCAGAAACAAATCACTCAAAGAGATTGTCAAAGCTGTTGCAGGCGGGAATATGAAGAAGTTTGCAGCTCTCGCCGATCCTAAAGCTATTGGTGCAGATAATGAAGTACTCAAGTACTATACAGAGCACAAGTCTGCCACACTGGTGAAAAATGTCGGCAAAGACGGCAAACTCGACTTGAAACCATGGAACCATCCAAAAGGCGGAAAAGTACCGTACAAGGCAGCATCCGGCGGTAATGACTGGTGGCTTGCAGCAGCTGAACCACACTGTGCTGACTGTCACCTTGCACCGTTTGTCGAGCAGAGTACAGGCGGAAAATACTTCCCGATCGACCAGCCTAACAAGTATTCACTCTTCAGATACTCCAAGGCACACGGCAGCATCGCTTGTCAGACCTGTCACGAATCGGCACATGGACTCTATTCCACAAGATTCGACGGCAATGAAAGAACAGTCGATGTCACAACACACGAACAGGCACTGCAGTACTCACCGGACGGAAAATATGCCGGTCCTGTTACCTGTGCGGCATGTCACACTGTTAACAAACGCGGTGTACCGGTACAGCTTTCAGGCACCAAGTATGCCAATGACTACTGGGCAGCTGTTACCCTCGCGCACTATATGAGAGAAGGTGACCAAAAGCTTTCAGTCAAGCAGCTGGTTAAGAAATATCCATACAAGAAATCGGCGAAAGTCGTTAAAGACGGTTGGAAATAACCCTTCCTGCCAAACACATCGAAACTCCCTGAAACACGGGAGTTTCGCCCCCTTCTCTTCATAAACTTTTCTATACATACGTTAGGGTATAATAAGTGTAAACTTATATGTGGAGAATACCCCTACTATGCAAGATCACAACTTAGATGACCTCATTATCGATACCCCCCGATCCAAAGAGAGTAAAGCCAAGGGCATCCTGACCATCATCGCCCTCCTAATCGTTGTTCTCATCGTTGCGATCATTCTGACAAAAATCATTCTCAAAGATCCTGATACCGGCACTGCCGCACTTAATGACGATGCAACAGAAATGATTGATCCGGAACTGACACTTGAGAACACCACCCAGGAGCCAAAAGCCAAAGAGGATAACCAGGCGGAACTCTCAAAAATGATAGAGAGTGAAATCAAAGACCCGGAAGAGGAAAAAGTAAAAACAAAAACTGTTACCGTTGAGGAGACACCGAAAGCACCCCAGCTTGTAAAACCGGAGCCTGTGAAACCCGCACCGGCACCTGTTGCCAAAGCACCTGTTAAAAAAGAGGTGGTGGCGCTTCCGAAGGATACTTACAGCACACCTAAAAAAGCTGCCCCATCCAAACCAAAACCTGCCCCTGTCACTGTAGCAACGGGCGGATACTATATCCAGGTCGCTTCTTACAAAAATATGCTTACAACCAATTCCAGACTTATCAAAACGCTTCGCAAATACCACTATTCTTACAAAATCATGAATGAAAACGGTATGCATAAGGTACGTATTGGGCCATACAAGAGCAGAGAGGCAGTGGATCGTGCCATCGTACGTGTCAAAAACCTCATTAACAAAAGTGCGTTCGTCGTCAAGAAATAGGAGCAGCCATGCATAAAACAGTACTGTTCGACCAACTTACACCCGTAGCTCTGTATGGTGAAATAAAATCACGTTTCCCCAATGAGATCACCATGCTTTTTGAAAGCGTTGTCAATACAAGTGACGGCAACTTCTCCTTCATCACCATTGGCGCCAAAGAACGTGTCGTTTACAAAAACAAAATCACCACCCATACCGACAGCGAAGGCCATGTGCGCGTACTGGAAGAAGATCCTTTTACGTTCCTCAAAGACTACTACGCCAACATCAATCAGGCTATTTACAAAAAAAAGTCTGAAGAGGTCGGTTTCTCTTTTGTCGACGGGTTCATCGGTTTTATTGCCTACGATATGGTCAAAGTTTTCGAACCGGTTCTCGAAGCAAGTATGGATCCGCTGCTTGATACCCTCGACACACCGGATTTTGACATGGTACGTCCCAAGATCATCATTGCCTACTCCCACAAGAGTGCCAAACTGACCTTCATTCTCAACGATGACTCCATGGCTGAAGCACTCGAAGAGATAGAAAACCTCGTCAACGAACCCTTCTCCCCTATGCCCCTCAAGCCCGTAGAACTCGAGGGAGAAGGAGAATTCAGTATCGATGAAGCGCGATTCAAAAAGCTTGTCGAAGAGTCCAAAGAGCATATCCGGTCAGGAGACATCTTCCAGATTCTGCTTTCAAACCGCTACACACAAAGAGGAAAGATCGACCCGCTCAGCTTCTACCGTGTGCTGCGCTCCAAAAACCCTTCTCCCTACCTTTTCCTGCTCGACTACGAAGATTTTTCCATCTGTGGCTCTAGCCCGGAAGTGATGGTGCGGCTGACTGAGGGAGAGATACTGCTGCGTCCTATTGCCGGAACACGCAAACGCGGCAAGGATGCCAAGCGGGACAAGGAACTTGAAGAGGAGATGCTGAACGACCCCAAAGAGTGTGCGGAGCACCTGATGCTCATCGACCTCGGACGAAACGATGTCGGACGTGTGGCAAAAACGGGGACGGTCGAAGTAACTGACATGATGCGTGTAGAACGCTACAGCCACGTCATGCATATGGTCTCAGACGTTGAAGCCAGACTCAGAGACGACAAAGATATGTTCGATCTCTTTGCAGCAACCTTCACTGCCGGAACCATGACAGGTGCTCCCAAGATCAAGGCCATGGAACTTATTGCAATGTTCGAAGGTCTCAAACGCGGTTTCTATTCCGGTGCAGTAGGCTACTTCGCATTTAACGGCAACATGGACTCTGCCATTGCCATCCGTACTTCTCTTATCAATAAGGAAGGTATCATACTGCAAGCCGGCGCAGGTGTCGTTGCCGACTCTGTACCTGAACTGGAATACCTCGAAGTCAAGAACAAACTGGGTGCGCTTTTGGCAACACTCAAAGAGATGGAGTCACTTTAGGACGCTGCTCTTTTACAATGTATACACACCCCTTTCCTCCATTTCCATGGCGGGGCAGGATTTTTCCTTTTTTGATTTTGCCAAGGTTCCAAAATTCATCCGCTTATTTTCCTTTGTGGCTCTAAATGGTTACAAGCAGAAGGTATTGTCCCTGCATATCCCAAGGTCACCATGCTTTTATTCACATTTAACCAGCTCTTTTTTTCCGGTACGTATACGAACAGTGTTCCGGTCGTTCTTCCGTACATATCTGTTCCGTGTCTCTGCAGTTTGACTTTTTTTCTTCCACCGATCAACCGGATAAGACCCATCGTTGCAATATGCCCCCATGCTTGACCGTCTTTAGGGCAGTCTATCGCATCCAACCTGATCTGTTCTTTCACTTCATTGCAGATAATCTCAACTGTCTCTCCATCAATAATGTTTTCCACAATGACAGAGGGAAGTTTTTCTATCTCCCTTGCATACTGAGTTGATAGTAGCTGTCCACCTTGATCAGAAGTATTCATTCCTGTGCTTTGATGTGACTCACTATGCTGTTCTCTCTTTTCTCGATTTTTATCTACAGATAAAGACTTTCTGTGCCTGCCGATAAAAACAAACCCAAATAGTGCTAAAAAAAATAATCCAATTACTAATTCCATCATACATTACCTCCTATGGTTTGTCAGTATATATTTTTCCGGAACTGAAGAGAAGGTCATTTTCAAAAAAAAATAATTTTTAAAATGCCTACTGTTCATCCAAACTTTGCCATGAAAAACGTATACGCAGCAGTTGGGCACATGCCGATATCAGGCACACAAGGTTTAGAGTGCTATAATTCCAATACTGCCAATGGAAGGATCCTGCACTATGTCCACACATTATTTTGCTATTTTCGGCAACCCCGTTTCACATTCCAAATCACCCCTGATGCACAACCTTGCCTTCAAAGGGCTTGGATACAGCGGATGTTATGGACGCTATTGCCTTGAGCATGGGGAGAAACTGCGTGAAACTTTTTTTACACTGGGGCTTAAAGGCATCAACATCACCGTACCGCACAAAGAGCATGCCTACAATGCCTGTGATGTGCTGGATGATTTTGCACAAAAGGTTGGTGCCGTCAATACCATTGTTGAAAAAGAAGGCAAACTCTACGGCTACAACACAGACGCTCCGGGTTTTCTCAAAGCCATCAGTGAATTTGAGAGTGTCAAAACAGTACTCTTTCTTGGTGCCGGCGGAACCGCACAGTCCACAGCTGTCATTCTTAAAGAAGCGGGCTATGACGTTACCATCCTCAACCGCAGCGCTCCCCGACTGGAAAAATTTGCCATCGAAGGGTTTGAAACCGCCACATTTGAAACCTTCATACCCAAAGCATATGACCTTGTTGTCAATATGACATCCGCAGGGCTTGAAGATGAAAGTCTTCCTGCACCAAAGGCTATTCTTGATAAAATCATTCCCGACACGAAGGCGTGTGTCGATGTCATCTACGGCAAAGAGACACCTTTTTTAAAACTGGCAGGATCATACGGCAAACCAACCAAAGACGGCAGCGATATGCTGCTCTATCAGGGTATCATCGCGTTCATGCATTTTACCGAACACCGTTTCAGTTTTGATACCGTTAAACTCCATATGCAAAAGGCTTTTGAATGATGAAAAAAACACTCTTCTGGCTTACACTTACACTGCTGCTTGTCGCTGCATTCATCTGGGGCAATATGCCAAAGATCGTACCCTATTACAAACAGCTGACAAAACCGCGTGTCGGGCTCAATCTCGATCTGCAGCCTGCCGAACAGAAAGAAGCAGCCTTTGTAGGGTCTCAAAAATGCAAAGAGTGCCACAAAGAGAAGTACCACGACTGGAAAGCTTCCATGCACTCCAAGATGATCCAGGACATCAGAAAAGACCCCGGCGTTGTTGTTGCCGATTTCTCCAAGCTGCCTGACGATGCCGACTTCACCCTCAAAGAGGCTGTCTATACCATTGGCAGCAAGTTCAAACAGCGCTATATGATCCCGGCAAAGATCAACGGCAAAGATGACTACAGACTTGGAAACTACCAGTGGAACACACAGACAGGCAAGTGGCAGCATTTCAAACCCTACAAATACTGGTACCACAACTCCTACCCGCACGACAATAAACAGTTCCCCACCTCCACTACCTGTGACGGATGTCACTTCACCGGCTATATGGCGACAGGCAAACGTGTCGAACCCGCCATCGCCTGTGAAAACTGCCACGGACCGGGAAGTGCACACGCAAAAGATCCTAACAACCCTGTATTCAAAGCAAGTCTCGTCGACCCTATCCGCACCAATGAAGTCTGCCTGCAGTGTCATATGCGAAACCGCGACAAACGTATGCAGACAAAAGGGGCAACAGCAAAAGATCTCTGGATGACAGCTACCGACTACCCCAAAGGATACGAACCCGGAAAACCTTTGGTCGACTACAAACTCCCCGCTCCCTTCACCCCGGGCAAGGCGACCAAAGAGTTCTGGCCCAACGGTGCAGCAAAGAAAAACCGTACACAGGGGAACGAATATGTACACGATGCCATGTACAAGCACGGCATTACCTGCATCAACTGTCACGATCCTCACAAGCTGACCAACACTGCCAAAAAGCCCGAAGGCAATCAGGCGTGTCTGAAATGTCACAGCTTCGGTTCGGTCATCGGACCGCACCAGAAGACGCTTGAAGCACACACACACCACAAAGCAGACTCCAAAGGTTCACACTGTATCGAGTGCCATATGCCCAAAACAGGTAAACATACAGGCAAATCACCGCTTACGGTACGCTCTCACCGTTTTGCTTTCACCTACCCTGCTGAAACCAAACGGTTCGGCATGCCGTCGGAAACCAATGCCTGTTACGCCTGCCACAAAGACAAAACACTTGACAGTCTGCAAAAGAACCTCGAAGACTGGGGCATGCTCGAGTGGGATAAAATGGAAGCACCGCTGCCTAAACAGTAGCGGTTAGCCTTCAATTAATCTTAAAGCTCTATAATAAAGGCAAACAGACAGAAGGAACACTATGATCAATGTGTTAATGATTGAAGACGATCCGGAATTTGCGGAACTCTTGAGCGAGTACCTTTCGCAATTCGATATCAAAGTCACCAATTACGAAGACCCGTTTTTGGGATTGAGTGCCGGCGTGAAAAAATTTGATCTTGTCATTCTTGACCTGACACTTCCGGGGATGGACGGGCTTGAAGTGTGTGAAGAACTGGTACGCAAATATGACATTCCCGTCATCATTTCTTCAGCACGCTCGGACATCAATGACAAAGTACAGAGCTTCGAACTCGGTGCCTACGACTATCTGCCAAAGCCGTATGACCCCAAAGAGATGTATGCCCGTATCATGGCCATCCTCAACCGTGTACAAAAAGGGGAAGGCAAATCGAATAAATCAGTTCCCAAAAGCGACTTTGAAATCAAGGGTGATACCATCTACTACAAAGGTGAACCGCTCACTCTCACACCGGCTGAGTTCGAAGTACTCTCTTTGCTGGTAAAAAACCAGGGTATCACACAGTCCCGCGAGCAGATCATCAACTCCTCAGCGACCATGAGCATCGATTCGCAGGGCAAAAGCCTCGATGTCATTATTTCCAAAATACGCTCCAAGATCGGGGACAACAAACGCATTCAGGCGGTACGCGGCGTAGGGTACAAGCTTGTTTAACCACTTCACCTCTCTGCGGAGTAAAATCAAACTGATTTTCTCCATAACACTTCTTCTTTTGGCCATTCTCTTTATCGGCTCGATCCGCTATGACCATGCAAAATACGAAGAGCTCAACGATATCAGAGAACGTGCCATCGCACATTATCTCTACAACTATTACCTCAAAACCGGAAAGATCGATGAGGCTTACCTTGAGTCTCAGAACTTCTCCCTTATCAAAGACAAGGGAAAGGTGATTCAGATTGAACGGTATTTCAAACAAAAAAACGGAAAAGCGAAAAAATATGCAGTAGGTACTTTCCGCCTTCAGCGGGTTATTCTTATCAACAATGACCGTTTCAAGCTCTTTTTGAAGAACAAGAACAAACCAAAGTACCCACTCAAAAGAATTATTGTCTTCACCATTGTATTTTTACTCATTGTGATGCTCTACTTCTGGGTTATCCGCTCTTTGAGACCCCTCTCTGAACTCAAAGAGAAAATCAAAAGCTTTTCGGAAGGCAATCTCAATATCCACTGTGCCAGTGACAAACATGATGAAATCGCAGAAGTAGCCAACGAATTCGATCATGCCGTGACCATGATACGCGAGCTGTTGCAGTCCAGACAGCTTTTCCTCCGCGCCATTATGCATGAACTCAAAACCCCTATTGCCAAGGGGCGGCTGATGAGTGAAATGCTGCCGGATGAAAAAAGCAAACAGCGTATGCATGGTATTTTTGAGCGTCTCAACCTTCTTATTGACGAATTTGCCAAAATTGAGAAGATCACTTCCAAAAACTTTGAACTTGTCCTCAAGCCCTACAAAATGAGTGACCTCGTTGAAGCGAGTATTGACCTGCTGATGGTCGAACACCCAAGCCGGCTGGTAAGTATCGATATTCAAAAAGACTACATCCTCAAAGCCGATTTTGAGCTTTTCACCCTTGTGGTCAAAAACCTGCTTGACAATGCCATCAAATACTCCATTGACAAGCATGTCACAGTCACGATAGACACAGATCACATTGACATCAAAAACAGAGGAGAAGCCCTTTCAGAACCGCTTGAAGAGTATTTTAAACCCTTCCATACCTCAAAAGGCGGGCTGGGGCTGGGGCTCTACATTGTCAAGAGTATTCTCGATATCCACCAGATGACATTGACATACCGATATGAGAATGGGGAAAATATTTTTACTGTCAAGTAATGTAAGTGTGAGCGTTAATCGGATGCGATGAAATCGCACCCATGGAAGAAAGAAAACTCTGTTTAGTTACAGTTGTCGCAGATTGTATCGGAGATCATAAAAGCAAGTTCCAGTGCCTGTGACGCATTCAAACGCGGGTCACACTGGGTATGGTAACGGCTGGCAAGCCCTTCTGCGGTAATGGCACAGGAAGTACTTCCGGTACACTCTGTCACATCGTTTCCGGTCATCTCAAGATGAATACCTGCAGCAATCGTTCCCATTTCCTGATGAATCTGGAAGAACTGTTTGACTTCGGAAAGGATATTGTCAAAGTCCCTCGTTTTAAAACCGGTAGAAGATTTTTCAACATTGCCGTGCATCGGGTCAATTGTCCAGACAACATGCTTGCCGGCATCACGTACCGCCTGAAGCAGTGGAGGATAGAGTTCGGAAATCTTGTCTGCTCCCATACGGACAATAAGATTGAGTCTTCCCTCTTCGTTTTCAGGGTTCAGCGCATCGATAAGCTGCAACAGTTCATCCGCTTCCATGGTTGGTCCGACTTTACACCCTACAGGGTTTTGAATACCTCTGAAATACTCTATATGCGCTTCGTTCAAATCACGCGTTCGGTCGCCGATCCAGAGCATATGTGCCGAACAGTCATACCATTCACCCGTTTCGCTGTCAAGACGTGTAAGCGCTTCTTCGTAGTTGAGCAGTAATGCCTCATGGGAAGTATAGAGCGTGGTCTGATGCAACTGTGGTACGAGGTCACTTGTCAGTCCGCAGGCTGCCATAAATTTCATTGCCCGGTCAATTTTGTTACTCAGTTCGTCATAACGTTTTCCAAGAGGGTTGTCTTTGATAAAATCGAGGTTCCACTGGTGCACTTTGTTCAGATCTGCCAGACCGCCGCGAGAAAAAGCACGCAGCAGATTCAGTGTTGCCGCCGACTGGTTGTAGGCGCGCAGCATATTTTCAGGCTTGGGAATACGCGCTTCTTCACTAAACTCTATGGAGTTGATGATATCTCCACGGTAACTTGGCAGTTTGACACCGTCTTTCTCTTCAAAGTCAGACGATCTCGGCTTGGCGAACTGCCCGGCAATACGCCCGACTTTCACGACAGGTTTACCCGTAGAATACATCAGTACCATATTCATCTGCAACATCAATTTGAAAAGATTTTTAATATTCTGTGCGTTGAAGTCTGCAAAACTCTCCGCACAGTCGCCCCCCTGAAGCAGGAATGCTTCACCGCGCCCGGCAGCAGCAAGTTTTTGCTTCAGTCTGCGTGCTTCCCCTGCAAAAATAAGCGGCGGGTAGTGTTTCAGTTCTTTTTCGACAAATTCAAGTGCTTCTTTATCGGGATAGGTCGGTTGTTGCTTAATAGGAAAGTCTCTCCAGCTTCCGGGTGTCCAGTGCATCATTGCATCCTTGCATAAAATAAATTGCGAAGATTATAACCGAAAAACGATGAAAAAGAGTACCCTTTAGCAGACAATCCTGAAAATATGTTAAAAATATTTCACATTTCACACTGTGAATAGCGTGTGAATAAGTGATATTAAATAATAAATCCCGTCCTCACCGCCAGTTTTTGAATTTTACTTTTTCACATGGTGAATAAACAGTGAATAACTCATATTCATTAATGAAACCCCTGCTTATGGGAAGGGAGAAAAGAATGTCACTTTTTTGCAACAAATGTCACAAAATTTGCCCATTGAAAGATCGTATCAATTTTTGTAAAACCGGCTTCCCTGCACATACGGATATTCTCCTCTATGGTAAAGGGAATCAGTACATTTTCCAACGCCTCACGCTTTTGTGCGATCTCATAATCACTGTATCCCTGTTCACGTTTGTATTCGTAGTAGATATCGATCATCTGCTTATCCAGTTTTTTATCCTCAAACACCACTTTCTCCGAGAATAGGAACATACCATCCTCCTCCAGTGCATCGGCAATACGCTTCACCAGATCGGTACGCTGCATCGGACGGATAAACTGCAGGGTATAATTGGCAACAATCACATCTTCTCTCTCAAAATTGTACGTGAGCATATCGGCCAGTTCCAACGTAATATCGGCACCGAAGGCCTGACATTTCTGCTGCGCTCGTTCCAACATCGCCGGTGAATTGTCAATACCCTTAAGTATCATAGGCACATTTGCCTTGCTATGCAGATCCAACAGAAATTTTGCCGTAGAGGAACCAAGGTCAAGTACCCGCAACCCTTCGCGGGCATCTGAGAGAATAAGTGCGATCATAAGTCTTCGCACTTCATCGTAAAAAGGAACCGAACGTGACAGCATATCATCAAACACTGCCGCAACCGCATTGTCGAACTCAAATTTTTTCTCTATGGGTTTGGCAAACACTTCATCTTTTTTTGGCACGGCATTTTCCTTATGGCATAAATATCAGGTACGATTTTAGCACAACTTTTCCCTACATCAGCAATTGAATTCAATATCTGATTGCCATTCATCTATTTTATTGATGAAAATTGATCTTGAATACTGTTTTAGGCTGATTATTCACACATTTTCTTCTCTTTTGAAGACATACAAAGCAAAAAACATTATAATAT
>WGDG01000073.1 GCA_015493425.1 Sulfurovum sp. | reverse complement strand
GCATAACAGGATCGTCTCATGGGAAAAAGAAAGAAACAGGGTGCTTGACCGTTTTGACAGCCATATCACTTTTCTTGAATCACGTATGAACTGTGTACGGAGTGCTCAGCACTTCAGTGATCTCGCAAAGTGTATGAAGCCATAATGGTATCCAAAGAGAATTCACCCATTAATATAATCGTATGACAAGGTTTTGAATCAGTTATTTGAAAATCGAGCAGCGATCAATTCCTGAATGGAATGGTTGAGGGGTTTATGGGTAGATGTAAAAATCCCGGATCGCGTCCGGGATGATGCAAAAAAAGAAGTATTACAGCTCAGGTGGATGAATACGGGTAAATTTTGTACCTTCAAGCGAAATATTCGCCATGAGACCTTTGTTGTTGAAGACGAAGGCATAAATAGGTTTTTCAAAGCTGATAGAACTGATGTCCATTCCCTGCCCCCATTTAATGAGTGCAACTGAACCGTCTACACCGACTTGCCAGCCGTTGCTTCGCATGAACTGGTCGAGTGCAAACTGGTCAGCAAAAGCAAAAAGGTAAGAGGTTTTCTGAACACCGATCTGAAAACCGACAGAGGCAGATGCAATGTTGTAGTAGGCAACGCTTCTGCCGTCTACCCGCAGTACCCCCTCGCCATATTCGCCTCCAACGACAAAACCGCCCTTATAGACATTTGGGAAGACGAGGTACCCTTTGACCTTTTTGAGAAATACATCTCCGCCTTTGACCAGTTTTTTAAATTGGGCAATGGCAACATCTGCTTCTGCATCGATAACTTTGGCAGGTTTTGCCTGAAGTGAAGTGCTGAAAACAAGCATGAATGCGGCAAAGAGTATGAGTGAGTGTTTTTTCAGTCTCATGGTAAATTCCTTCAAATTAATATATACCGGGAATTATAGCAGAGAAAGGTGAATATATTGTGTATAATTTCGGATAGAAATCAGCAAGGAGAAAATGATGAAAAGAATGACACTCAAACAGTATGCCGTTAAACATAAACTGAGTCTTTTCAATGTTCTTAAAATGGTCAAAAACGGACAGCTTCAGAGTGAAACGGTGGAAGAAAACGGTAAGGAAGTAACCTATGTATTACCCAATGAAGCAAAAGATACGCAAAAGAGTGTAGACACTAAACAGCCTGAACCTGCACTTTCAGATGATGAAATGAAAAAACTGCTTCTTTCCCTGCAGGATGAAGTCAGCCGTCTGCGCCATGAGGTCGATACGCTGAAAATGGGTATGGGGCTGAAATAATGCAGGTAGGGTATGTTTCCGATGCGATCTTCCTCAAACACGATACAGGAGTAGGGCATCCGGAATCGGCTGACAGACTGCGTGCAGTCGAGTCAGCCATTGAATCCATGAAACATACGCTCATTCCTGTAACACCGCATCCGGTACCGATTACGGAGATTGAACGTATTCATACATCCCGGCAGATAGCTGCTGTTGAAGCGTGCAGCGCACATGCCGGAGCAATTGACAGCGATACGGTTTGTTCCCGCGATTCTTTTCATGCTGCAAAAACGGCGGTGGGTGCAGGTATCGCCGCTATAGACGGCATTCGATCGGGCAGGTTTGAACGGGCTTTTTGTGCTGTCCGTCCGCCAGGCCATCATGCTACACCTGAGCGTGCAATGGGTTTCTGCCTTTTTAACAATATTGCCATAGCAGCACGCTATGCACAGGAACAGGGGTATAAAAAAGTGATGATCATCGATTTTGATGTCCATCACGGAAACGGTACACAGGAAGCCTTTTATACGGATGATAGTGTTTTCTACTTTTCCTCACATCAGGCATTTGCCTATCCCGGAACAGGTATGGAAAATGAAACAGGGGCAGGAAAAGGGAAAGGGTATACTCGTAATTTTCTCATGATGCCCGACAGCGGCGATGTGGAAGTACTCGATATTTACCAAAATGATCTACCGCCGTTTGTTACTGCATTCAATCCTGACATGATTCTTGTCTCCGCCGGCTATGACCTTCACGAAAGTGACCCTCTTGCACAGCTCAATGTTACCACAGAGGGGATACGAAGTATCGTGCGTGCCATTCTGGATAGTGCGGATGTTCCGTTTGTCTTTTTTCTGGAGGGAGGCTATGATGTCAAAGCTTTGGGAAAGAATGTAAAGGTGACGATAGAGGAAATGATGGAAGATTGATGCTTGATGATTGAAAATGGATGATGGATGATAGTGCGGCGCAGGGCGCCGCAGGAAGAAAGGGTTACTGAACCGCTTTCTTGAGTGCTCTGATGATTGTGTCCGGTGCACCGGAGATCTTCATGAACTGCCCCATTGTAAGGAGCGGATAGGAGATTGCAAGGTAGTACTTTGGAGCGAGTGCATATGCATTTCCGCCTTCGACAAGTACTGTATAAGGAAGAACGAGTGCTTTGTCTTCACCGATAGTACTGATGAAAGATTCAGCTGCTTTCCCCATTTTTACACCGTAAAGTGTACTGCCGTTTGCCAGTTTGAGTGCGAAAAGTTTTTTGCTTGACTTGACACCTTTGGCACCTTTTTTCAGCAGTTCCATGTCCTGATAGTAAGGCATACCGAGCATGAAGTGGTATCCTGCAAGTTTGCCTGCCGGAAGTGCATCTTTAGTAGGTGTGAGTTTTCCGAGTGCTTTTGCAAGTGCTTTCTTTGTTGTAGATGCTGCACCTGCATTGTAGTCCTTCTGAAGGAAGGCTTTGAGCCAGTAGGTAGGGTTTGTTGTGAGTACAGTTTTCGCTTTTGAGTCTACCAGTACTTTCTGGATGGCTGCAAAACCGCGAAGCTTTTTACTTGCTGCACTTTTGAGTGCACTGTTGGTAACAACGATGACCTTCAGGTTGGCCTTCTTTGCCGGTGAATAGGTAGTAAGTACCTGGAAACCGGCACTCTTCAGCTTGGAAGTTACTTTGTTGGCATCCGCATACGGTGCCTTCAGGTAAGCTGCTTCATTGGCGTTTGCCGCTGCTGAAGCGAACACAAACAGTGTGACTGCCAGAGCAATTTTAGAAAACATATTTTTCATGTTTATCCTTTTAATGTATATAGATTTTGTCAAGCTTGACAATGGCAAGTATTGTGTCATAAAAATATTTATGAATAGATTAATTT
>WGDG01000072.1 GCA_015493425.1 Sulfurovum sp. | reverse complement strand
TGATTCTCTGAAGATATTTTAATAAAATATAGTAAAATAAGAGATTAAATTGCAAGGATGGTCGAATGGGTAGAAAGATCGGAATGTGGATGTACAAAAACGGCGGCGGTGACAAGATCGAGGAGAAAATGGTCGAAAGGCTCAAAGAGCGCGGCATCGAGACGATAACAGATATTAATCTGCGCCATGCTGTAGCCAAGAAGGGGCATATCTATCACGGCAAACGCAAAGTTGACAAACTTGACCTCTTCTTCTCCTATAATGCCGGAGAGCAGACACAGTACCAGGTCTTTTTGTATCAGGCACTTGCACGTGTTATTCCGACCGTTAACTCCTATGAGTCCTTTGCCCTCACCGAAGACAAATTCCAGACTTCCTATCTGCTGCAGCAAAACGGCGTAGCAACACCGGAGTTTCAGCTCTGTCACCGTGACGATACCGAGCATCTCAAGCGCATTATGAAGAAGTGGAAGAAGATGGTCTACAAGCCGACTGACGGATGGGGCGGTGTAGGCCTTACAAAGATCGAAAATGAAGAGACGCTCAACATGCTTCTGCCGTTTCTCAACCAGACCGACCTGCGATTCTTCTATGTTGAAAAGTTCGTCAAATATGACAACACCGACTTCCGTGTCGACATTGTAGATGGGAAGTTCGTCGGATGTTACGGAAGAAAAGCAAGTAAAAGTGACTGGCGTACCAATGTCACCAGCGGAGGCTCTGTATTTAAACGTGAACCAAACGATGAGATCATTGAACTCGCGATCAAAGCGGCCAAAGTGTGCGGTACGGACATTGCCGGCGTGGACATTATCTACGATCTCGAGCGCGAGGAGTATGTGGTTCTTGAAGTCAACGGTATTCCAGCCTTTGCAACACCGGAGCAGGAGAAGATGGGACTGGACTTCAACGACCTCAAGATTGACCTCATTGTTGACCTGATCGACCGCAAGACAAAGAAAAAGAAGAAAAAATAGCATATCGGAGGTTTCACTCGATAGCTCTGGCAGGTGCAAACGGCAGAGCCGCCCTACGGGTTGAGTGCACCTTTGTCGCCATCGAGTGAAACCTCTCTTCGCAAAACTAAAATACAAACAAGGAGTATTATATGGCCAAAAAGAATAAACAGCAAAAACTACCAAAACTCGGACTGCTCTACCTCGATCACGTACTGAGATTTTTCGACAAGAGCAATTTCAGAGGATGGCCGGACAAAATCGAAACAGTTGTCTACCACTGGAAGAACGACAAAGACCGCTTTATCAGAGAAGTCAAACGCAAAAAAATTGACGTGCTCATCGGGAACATTCCCGCCACAGCATATGAGACGTTCCGTGAAATTGCAAGAGAGCTGCCGCATGTACAGTTCATTCCGTCACTCGATACGCAGTTTGCCAACAAATCCAAAGAAAATGTAACCCGTTTTGCATGGAAATATAACATCCCTGTACCCAAGACCTATATTTTCTATGACAGAGAAAAGGGGATGAAATTCATCGAAGAGACGAAGTACCCCAAAATCATCAAAAAAAGTTACGGCCCCTCCAACTACGGCGGGTACTTTGTCCACAAGGTAGATTCTGCCAAAGAGGCCAAAGAGCTGCTCGAGAAGAAAAAGTACCACCCAATCTACATGCAGGACTTTGTACCGATGGAAGCGGATGTGCGGGTAATGCTCATCGGCCACAAACCGGTGTGCGCCTTCTGGAGACGACCGCCAAAAGGAGAGTGGCTGACCAACACAAGCCAAGGCGGAAGCATGGACTATATGGATGTTCCCAAAGAACTGCTTGACCTTGCCGTCAAAGTCTCCAAAGCGGCCAATGCCGAGTACTGGGCATGTGATGTTGCTGTAGGAGAAGACGGCAAATACCGTATTCTCGAGTGTGCAACAGCCTTTGCTGCCTTCCCATATATTCGTGACTGGATAGGGCAGTACCTGATGTGGAAATTCTCCAACGGACGCTTCCCTCTGCCAAACATTCCTCTCTACAACTGGGAGGAGCTTGGCAAGATGGATGCAAGTGTGCTGCGTACCCTGCGTTACATTACCTTTGGACGATATACGCCAAGCTACGACGGCGCTTTTTTCCTTGACAAAAAAACAAAAGAGACAGAAGAGGGTGAAATGTACCTCCATGAGCTTGACAGCCTATACCCGATGCTCAACACCTATACCCGAACCAAAGAGGAGTGGCCGAGCGAAAAGTGGAATTTTCAAGACAACTATGGAAAGACCATTGAGAAGGTAAGTGCAAAGAAAAACCCCAAGTATGAAGATAATGACGAGGCTGCTCAAAGCGAAGCACAGGAAAACATTGTTGAACTTTCCGAGAAAAAAGTGAAAAAACTGCTTACTTCCGTAGAGGGTATTGGTGAGAAGAAAGCAGAGAAGATCATGAAAAAGTTTGATACTGCCGAACTGGTACATGCCCTTGAAACCGCTCCCGAAAAGATTGGAGATGAGTTCTCCTGGTTTAAAGAAAAATTCATGAAAAAACTGCTCAAAGAGTGGAAATCATTCAAAGATAAGCTCTAAAGGTGTACACTTCGCCGATTTTTTCTTCTGTACCCCGACTTCCAGGTACAGAAGGAAAACCCTTTTTTATTTCAAACCACTACCGTAAAGGCTGCTAACGATGAAGAACCAGTATATGTCTTATCAGGAGAGTCTTGACTTTCTGCACAGAATGGAAAAGGAATATCCAGACCTGATAGAAGTCATCAAAATCGGTACAACGTACGAAGGTCGCGATATTGTCCTTGCCAAAATCTCTCAAGAGGTCGAAAAGGCAGATGAGAAGCCGGCACTGCTCTATACCGGTACAATCCATGCCCGAGAATGGATCGGTCATGAGCTTGCACTGGAGTTCATTAAGCATGTGGCTGAAAACCAGGATGTCAACCCGGTACTGGAAAAGGCACTTCAAGAATCGACACTCTACATGGTGCCCTGTCTCAACCCGGACGGATACGAGTATTCAAGAAAACACTTCTCTTTCTGGCGAAAAAACCGCAGGAAGAACTATGACGGTACCATCGGTGTCGACCTGAACCGTAACTTCTCCATCGGGTTTAAAAAGATCAGTAACACATCCTCCAATGTCTACGGGGGTGAAGAACCCTTTTCCGAAGCCGAAACACGCGCTATCAAAGCGTTTGTCGATGCGCACGAGAACATCACCATTGCGCTGGACTACCACTCACAGGGCAACGTCTTCTTCCCTGCGCACAAGTTCAAGCATGAAGCGGAGATCGACGGCACCGATATGAATGTCATTGCTGCAAATATGAACGACGAGATCGAGAAAATCACCGGACGGCGCTACGGCATTCACCGCGGCAAACCACCTGCAGCACTCATCAGCGGAAGCGGACGCGAGTACTACTATTCGCGCGGTATCAAGGCCCTGGTGGTGGAAGTGGGAACGAAAAACATTCCCGATTATATGAAGAGTATGAGCAGTAGTGTCCACGAGAACATTCCCGCACTCATCCGTACCTTTTCCGAAGTGGTCAACTTCTCCGAGTATGCACCGCGACGTGTAGATGAATTCAGTGTAGAGTCAGTATCGGATACAAGCGTAACACTGGTGTGGAAATATGAAAAGCGTGACGATATTTTCTTTGAAATCTACCGCAGTACCAAAGACAAGGATGCCTGTGACGAGCGTACAAGGGTAGGGATCGCAGGGGATCACACCTTTACCGACACCGACCTTGAGAGTTCGACGAACTACAATTACACCATTCGTGCCGTCAGTAAAAAGAGCGGCTACAAATCGGCATTTGCCCCGGTGGTCAAGGCACGAACCGCACTGGCAGAAGATGAATTCTTCCGTTTCCTTTTTGCAACCAAAGAGGGTACGGGATATGTGGGGCAGTACACACAGGAGACCAACCGCTCCCACTTTGGGAACAACTCGCTCTTTGTGGGTATCAACAAATCCAAGGGTATCTGCGACTCCGTGGTCAGTTTCGATCTCAGCTCCATTCCGGACAACGCTGTCATCAAATCAGCACGTTTTTACCTTTACCCAATGAACCGTGTAGGTGCAAAGATCGAAAAGTTTGGACAGTGGGATCTGAGTCTGCTCGAACACGGCAGCTTCAGTGAGATCAGTGACTTTAATGAAATTGAAAATGCCAAAGCCAAGGGAATTATCGGCCAGGCGATCAAATCACGTCAGCTGACACAGGGCATTTGGAATTTTTGGGAGTTTTCACAGCGTGAATGCCAGCTCCTTGAAGAGGAAATTACCAACAAGCAGGCGGTATTCCGTATTGACGGCCCCAAATACCTCCCAGACGGTGAAGACAGCCAAATGATGCAGTTTGACATCGGGTACGGCAAGTTTGGCGGCGGTATCCACTACCGCCCGATGCTTGACATCACGTACACCATTGAAAACGAGAAAATCAAACTCCCGACACAGGAGAGGGCGACCATTGCAAAAGAGGGCGTAGAGGAGAATGTGCTCAAAAGCGGCTTTGATGCAAACGGCGAAAAGGTGTACGGTTATCTGAACTTTGACCTTTCACAGCTTCCTGAGCATGATAAAACCATGATCATTCAGTGTGCCCTGCGCATCCGCAACAAAAATGTTTTCAAAAAGAAGTCCGATGTGCGTTTCTACGTCGAGCTGGTGGAGCTTGACGAGGTAGGTACTTACGAAGATATCAAGAATAGGGAGAAGATAGAATACATCGGTTATGAAGTGGCGGAGAGTGATCTCAATGCCAAAGAGTATCAGTACTTCAACTTTGATACCCTCTCCAAACAGGTACTCGACCAGATGCACCTGGAGGGAAAAACCCTCAAGCTTGTCATCAAGCCGACCTCTGCACTGGGGGCGAAAAACCGCATTACCGAATGGGCAGATGATGCCGAACTGGTGGTCAAGTACATTCCAAAGCGCCGTCATCCTGTCGCACCTGTCGAGCATGTTCAGATAAGCAAAGAGAAAAAAATGATCAAACTCACCTGGGACAAGGTCGATGACGAAGCACTCAAAGGCTACTATGTCGTGCGTAACAGTTTCCATCCGCCGCGCCACTTCATGGACGGCGTAAAGCTTTACGGTGGCAAGGACACCTGGACTTACGACAACTTCGGCTCTTTCGACAAAGAAAAATACTATGCAGTATTTACCTATGATGATGTACCCAACTTCTCAGAAGCGACCGTGGTACGTTACGACCCACTGGAGAAGTATTGACGCTTTCTTTGTAGAGCGTACTG
>WGDG01000071.1 GCA_015493425.1 Sulfurovum sp. | reverse complement strand
GAGTACATCGTCGGCAAAAAGCCCTTGATCTTCAGTTTCGGGTTGATAGTCTTTTTCAGCAGACTGACCGTATTGAGCAGCTGCGCAAGACCTTCAAGGGCAAAAAATTCACACTGTATCGGAATAATGACTGAATCGGAAGCACTAAGTGCGTTGATGGTGATAGGACCCAAAGCCGGTGGCGAGTCGATAATGATAAAGTCATACTTTTTGGATACTTCTTTGATCTTCTCTTTCAGTACCAGTTCCCGGTTTTTCTTTTTCGGGTTGTAGAACTCTTTCTCAATACCCACCAAACCGATATTGGATGGGGCGAGATCGAGTTTTTTGATCTGGGTCTTTAGGATCACTTCAGAGAGTTTCTTGCTGCCGATCAGCACATGATAGATATTGTACTCGTAGTCATTTCTGCTGAAGCCGAGACTGGTCGTGGCGTTGGACTGCGGATCGATATCGAGCAGCAGTACCTTCTTGCCTCTTTCTGCCAGTGATGCGGCAAGATTCACTGCTGTCGTTGTCTTTCCTACGCCGCCTTTCTGGTTGGCAATACTGATTATTTCACTCATCTTGAACTATATACCTTTTTCCCCTCGATAAGTAAAGAGCCGTCTTCGCACAACTGCGCATTTTCAAGGCTCTTTCTATGGTTTTCGATGTGCACCGAATACCCTTTGCTCTTTTCAAATTCTACCCGATACTCACTAAAAACCTGCTTCCATTTCGGGAACTTTTCAAGTACTTGAAGATAGCGTTCAAGTACCTCCGGTGCATCCGTTTTCAGAGAAAGCGCACCATAGGGTTCTCGTGCCGTTTTAAGGTTGATTCCCATACCACACACCAGTATATCTCCAACTTTTTGCGTAATCGTACCGCCTGCTTTTTTTGATTCGGTGTAGAAGTCGTTTGGCCACTTCAGCCACACAGATTTTGCTTCTTTTTGTAACACTTGTTTCATCAAAAAGGAGAAGTAGATAGACGCAGATGCCAGCGGAAGGTCTTCAGGGAGTAACGACATCGGAACAGCAATAGAGGCAAAGAAGTTTCCTTCCATCCCTTCCCATTGATTTTCCCGACTGCCAATACCATCTGTCTGCTCTTTGCAGATCACCGCTGCGGGTGCTGTAATGTTGTTTTCTTTCAACGCATCGACAAGATAGCGCTGTGTCGAGGGAAGTCTGTCAAACACATATATGTCAAAAGCACCGACACGTTGCCTCATAGCAGCGAATCATCCTTTTTAAGTCCACGTCCTACACAGTATGCTTTGGCACTCATAGCTTTTTTTGACGGCGGCTGGATGCTACCAACACGCAGACTGCCTTTGGCACACGCTACATCGACACTTTCATCTTCAAAACCAAGGATCATAAAGGGAGTATGGGATTTAACCTCTTCAAGCAGTGTTACATCATCAAACTTCGTACCGTTAGCGGCAAAGATGCCAGGCCATCCCTCAAATGCACGGTATTTGTTGTACACCTCTCGTGCATCAGAGAAATCCACCTCTCCGTCACTTTTACGTATTTTCTTACAGAGTGTCGCTTTACTCTCATCCTGAGGCTGAGGGATAATATTGTCAAAATTACGCAGAGTTGAGAGCGTCAATTTGCAGGCATCTTCAGTCAACTGTGCCATTAGGGCATGTAACCGCATATCGTCGGGGATTTCAAAGGCAATTTTTTCAAGAATCGGTCCTGTGTCAAGCCCCTCCTCCATCAGCATCGATGTCACACCGGTCACTTTGTCACCGTTAAGCAGCGACTGCTGCACCGGTGAAGCACCACGGTACTGCGGCAGCAGTGATGCATGCAGATTGATACAGGGGGCGATATCAAGCACATTTTTGGGCAACAGCTGCCCGAAGGCAGCCACGACAATAAAATCAGGGCGCTGCGCTTCTATTGCTTCTACCACACCTTCGTCACTCAGTCTGTTTGGCTGCAGCACTTCAATACCATGTTCTTGAGCCAGCACCTTCACAGGCGGCGGCGTAAGCACCTTTTTACGCCCTACCGGACGGTCAGGCTGTGTAAGCACAAGCTTCACATCCATATCTTCAGCCTCAATAAGTGTTTGCAAAATTGCTTCAGCATAATGGGGTGTCCCCATATAAACAATCTTTTTCATTAGCTCTCCTGCTGTTTGGAAGTAAAAAGTGTACCCCCTCTATGCATTTTCTTAAGCAAAAAAGCAGATACATCATCAAGGTCGAACCCGCTTGCAAGGAACATCTCTCTGCCGTGCTGCATCAAAAAGTCAGCCGCCTGCAGCTTGGTCACGATGCCGCCGGTTGCAAATTCATTGTTGGGTGTATGCTCGGCACAAAGCTCAGCATCACTGATGTGTGTAACCACTTTTCTCGGTTTTGCATCAGTATGGCAATTGGGATCTTTGTCGTAGAATGCGTCAATATCCGAAAGGATTACCAAAAGCGATGCATCAAAATAGTGCGTCACATGTGCCGAGAGTCTGTCATTGTCACCAAAAACAAGCTCATCGATACTGACCGTATCATTTTCGTTGATAATAGGGACAACATAGTTTTCAAGCAGGGTATCGACCGCCTCTTTGGCATGTGCAGTCGCTCTCCTGGAGTCGAACACATCTGCACTGAGCAGTATCTGTGAACAGAGCAGCCCATAGCGTGCAAACTTTTCCTGGTACATCTTCATTAACAGGGGTTGTCCTATCGCTGCAAGTGCCTGACGGTTTGCGACAGAACTTCTGTCGAGTTTCAACTGACTGTATCCTGCTGCTACCGCACCGGAACTGACAAGGATCACATCATGTTCAGCCTCTTTGAGTTTGGCAATGAGAAAGACCAGTGCAAGCATACGCTCTTTGGCGACACTACCATTCTCTGTCAGGACGTGAGAGCCTACTTTTATCACCAGACGCATCTATGCCTCCTCGTTTGCCGCTTTCTCCTCGGCTTCAACACTTTTAACAAAATCTGCCAGTGCGTACCGCAGTGCTTCGGTATTAAGATGTGCAACAGAGGAGATAGGCAGCACAAACAACGGTGCCTTTTCGGGCAACTCCACACCAAAATCCGTTTGAAAACCCTAACTCAGGTAGTTGCTGTCGGCCTTATATTTGGCGAGTGTCTTGTTTGGCTCCAATCCGATATCGGAAAGAAACTGTGCCGTCTTTTCATTCACTTCATCAGAAGAGAGAGCATCGATCTTTGTAATTGCTATGGCATGTTTTCGTGTCGCCAGTGTTTCAGAGTAACGTTTGAGCTCAACCAGCAATGTCTCGTACTGATATTTCATCTCACGGTAATTTGAAGCATCAATCATCAAGAGCAGCGTTTTGGTACGCTCAATATGGCGTAAAAACTCCAGCCCAAGCCCCCGTCCATCGCTGGCTCCTTCAATGATACCGGGAATATCTGCCATCATAAAAGAATCGTAGTCACCTACATGGACGACACCAAGCTTTGGTGTGAGTGTCGTAAACTCATAATTGGCTACTTCCGGTTTGGCATTGGAAAGTGTAGCGATGAGTGTTGATTTACCGACATTAGGGTAGCCTACAAGTCCTACGTCGGCAATGAGTTTCATTTCCAAACGTACATGCTTGGTAATCCCGGGCAATCCAGGCTGCGCATAGGTTGGACGCTGATTGGTTGAACTTTTGAAGTGCATATTTCCAAGACCGCCTTTGCCGCCTTCAAGAAACTTGACTACCTGCCCCTCTTCTACAAGATCAAGCAGCTCCTCACCCGTTTCAGCATCGATAACCACCGTTCCAGGAGGTACAGTAATGGTCACATCCTTACCCTTGCGTCCATACTTTTTACGCCCTTCTCCCGGACGGCCGTTTTCAGCTTTAATATGATTTCGTCCTCGTAACCCGGAAAGCGTATCGGTATTGTTATCCACTTTGAAAAATACTGAACCGCCACGTCCTCCGTCACCACCGTCCGGTCCGCCTTTAATTACAAACTTCTCCGTCCAGAACGAAATCGCACCGGCACCGCCTTTTCCTGAACTGATGGTCAGTTCTACACTGTCTACAAACATTTCTCTACCTTGCTTCTTATAAAAATTGTCAAAAAATACTGCCGCGATACTCCGGACAGTAGAAAGATTGCTGCAATTATATCGAAATTCGTACACTTTTGATATAATCATTGAAAAGAAGTATAAGAGATGGAGATGAAAGAAAAAACAAGATATATACAAAATAGATCTGTGATAACAATATTCGCCCTTCTGCTTGCAGGGTGTGCATCAAACCAGACAAATGCTACAAAACTGAACTACCTTGGTGGCTATACATATAGCGGTATCACTTTCGGCAAAAATCTTTCCCAGCTTTACAAAAGAGGTGTTCGTGACGGTTGCCAGACAGCCAAAGGGTATTATACCAAGTCACACAGGCTTTTTAATGATGAAGTGGATTACTATCGGGGATGGTTTGCCGGTAGACGACGATGCAGAGATTTACTCATTGTCGAAACTGACTAATACGTATGTTTATCAAAAATAGATGAATATTAAATGAAGTGATGAAATGTTAAGTGGAGTTGTTCCGGCAAAGCCGGAACAGAAGTAAGTGCAAAACTTATGCAGGAATAACAGAAACCTTTTTCTGTGTTCTACTATGGTTTTCGAATTTTACAACACCCTCTACGAGTGCAAAGATTGTATGGTCTTTCCCCATACCTACACCGTTACCGGGCTTGACTTTTGTGCCTCTTTGTCTAATGATGATGTTACCTGGAATAACTTTCTCACCACCGAATTTTTTAACGCCGAGACGTCGTCCAGCGGAGTCTCGGTTGTTCTGGGTAGACCCTTGACCTTTCTTGTGTGCCATTTTATCTCCTTACCTTGATTATGCGATTTTTGTAATTCTAACTCTGGTAAAGTCTCTTCTGAAACCTCTTTTGAGCTTTGAATCTTTTCTTCTTCTTTTCTTATAGGTAATAACTTTTTTGTCTCTACCTTCGTTGATTACTTCACCTTTGACAACAGCACCTTCTACAAAAGGTGTTCCTACTGTCAATTCTCCGTTATCAAGCGCAAGAACCTCTTTGAACTCGACCGCTGCTTTTGGCTCGAGACCCATCTTGTCAAAACAGATGATATCACCCTCTTGAACCTTGAACTGCTGACCGCTCGCTTTAATGATTGCGTACATTGCAAACCCTTTACTATCTGTGTATTTTAAAAAAGTTCGTGATTATACCCAATCAATGTTTAATATTTTTTGAAAACAGAAAAGATTATCCGAAATCAACCAGCTGATCTGCAAAAGCAATACACTCTATCTCTACCAATGCATTTTTGGGGAGTGTCTTTACCGCGATGGTACTGCGTGCCGGTTTATGGTCACCAAAGTAGTGCGCATAGATCTCATTGACTTTTTCAAAGTCGTTCATATCCGCAAGATAGATAGTTGTTTTGATAACATGCTCAAAACCGGCACCGGCTTCTCTCAGTACATAAAAAAGGTTCTTGAGTACCTGTTTTGTCTGATACTCAATGCCTCGTGTCTCCATCGTGCCATCCGGCATCAGCGCAATCTGTCCTGACGTATAGACAAGGCCGTTGGCGATAACTGCCTGTGAGTAGGGTCCGATTGCAGCAGGAGCGTCTTTTGTACTTACAAATCTCATTAATTCATCCTTTTATTAAATTATTTTGTATTTCTTTCATAGAAGATATAGGAGGTGGAGTAATCTGAAAATTCAAAGTAAACCTTCTTTTCACCGGGGTCTTTTTTATAATTGAAGTTTTCATCATCAATACCATAACCGTAACGATAAGGGCGCATTTTACCATCGTTGCTCCCATATGCCGTTGACAATTTGTCAATTTGAATAAAACGGTGTACCAGTTTATCCGCTGCATAGACATCAAGTACACCGTTGGTACCTGTCCAGTTCTGCAGAGAACGGCTTAAAGAGTTTTGTGTCTCCTGTGTACAGGCGGTCATCAGAAAAAGGCCTGAAACAGCGACAGGAATGATCCATTTTCGTTTCACTTATACGCTCCTATTGTTGGAATGTAAAAATTATACCTCAAAACCTTTTAGCGGCAGATTGAAAAACATACTTTTATAAAGCTTCAGACTCTTTTTTCGGCATACCGAACTTTTGCGTCACCAATTCACCATTTTCATCAAAGTACAGATAGTAAAGTTTGTCTTTTACAACAGGCAATCCTGCCAAATAGCGAAGTGCCAGATTTGCCTGAAGTGAACCGATATGCATTACGATAGGTGCAGCTATGCCTCCCGGCTTATGGTCGGATATATTAAATACCTGAAAGTCTGCCTTGTCAAAAAAGCAAACCTGTCCATTGAACTCCTCCACACTTGCATATACCCATGGCATCCCCTGCTCTTTGGCATATCTGTCAATCTCACCTCGTACAGGCAGATTGTCCGTTGCATCAAGAAGAAGGTCATAAGTATTACCAAGTTCTCTAAACGCCTCAAAACGCATATCAAACGCCACTGCTTTGACAAAAGGATTCTTGCGTTCCAGCAGTGCAGCAACTGTTTTGGCTTTGTTCTTCCCTTCATCTTCAAGCGTAAAAGCAATCTGACGGTGAATATTGTGGCCGGATACAATATCAAAATCAACCAAATGAATTTCTCCGATACCGGAAGTTCCCAGTGCCATAGCAAGGGTAGAACCAAGTCCACCGGAGCCAATAATGGCGATCTTTTTGTCTTGAAGGCTCTTTTGTGTCGCCTCCCCCCATAATTGAATCTGTCGGTTAAAGTACTCTTCAGGTGTCATTTTTGCTCCTTTGCCGCTTCGTGTTCTTTGAGTGCTTTTTCAAACTGCCAGGCTTTGCGGTGTTCACTCACCTCTTTTTTGTCAATAACCTCCACCAGCATCGACTCCTTGTCCTCAAGCATCATCTCCACATCCCCTTCTGGAGAGACCAGCATCGTATCACCATAGAATTTCCATTGCACCTCATCGTCACTGTACTCCCCCAGACGGTTGGCTCGCAAAATAAAGCAGCCATGCAAAAAAGCTTTGGTTTTGATGATTTCACGCCAGCGGTTGTGTGATCCGAACGTAGAAGCCGTAGGGAGCAGTACAAGGTCGATTTTCTTTTCCATTACTTTCTGCCAGAAAGGATCAAAATGCATCTCATACCCAGCCATAACCATAATTTTGAAACCTTTAAGTTTAAACACCATCGGGTCTTTAAGGGGTTTTATTTTATTGGAGAAAAAAGCTTTTTCATTCCAGTGTTCATATGGAATCAATATCTGCTGTTCATAATAGCGCGTGTTTTTCGGTGTAATCTTGACAATGGTTTTATAATATCCATCTTTTTTGGCCAGTACAATAGGAGCAACAAATACCATATCGTAACGAACAGAAAATGCCTTCAGAAGTTCAAGATGTTTTTTTGTCTGTGCCTTGACCATTCCCCGCGACATCGTCGCAAGTTCTTTGAAGAAGTGGTTAAGTACATATTCCCCAAGCAACATCACCTGTGCACCCCGTTCGGTTGCCTTTTTGAGGTAAAATTCCAGGCGGGTTGCATTCATCCCCAGTGTGGGCAGCTGCAATGCAGCAACAACAAGCTGCTTGGCCATCAAACTTCTTCCAGCGTTTGATTCTGCTGATCGATAACAGAAACCTTTAACTTTGCCTCTTCAATAAGTTTCTGCGCTTCCTTAATGGTTTTGAGTCCTTCTTCATAGAGCTTGACCGATTCTTCCAAAGTAATCTCCGGGTTCATCAGCTTCTCAAGCAGCTCCTTTGAGTACGCCAGTTTCTCTTCAAATGTTTCCGTTTTCATACCACCCTCTCAATCAAATAAATGCTTTCTCAAAGAAAGCATACCATAACTCTTCACTCTTCACTCTTCACTCTTAATTCTCAAGCACATCAGAGATGTGCTTTTCAAATTTGTCCAACTCTACCAAAAATGCGTCATGCCCATAATCACTGTCTACTTCAAGATAGGTATAGAACTGGCCGTTACGTTCGAGCATCTTGGCAATGTGCGCCATCTCGGAAGGGAAAAATAGGTAATCTGATGAGAAACTGATCAAATGCACGCGTGCTTTGATACGACTGATCGCTTCATGCAGCGAGTCGTACCCGCGACTCAAGTTGAATGTATTGATCGCTTTGACAATATAGAGATAACTCAGTGGATCGAAAATACGTGCAAAGTTGTTCGTATTGTATTCCATATAGCGCTCAACCTCATACCGTCCAAAAAGTTCAAAAAGACCGTCATTGCTGACATAGTTTCGCCCGAATTTTCTGTCCATCGACTCAGGCGAGAGATAGGAGATATGCCCCGCTATCCGCCCAATTGCAAGGCCGTCAAGCCCCTCTTCCCTAAAGTCATCTTTTCCATAGTTGCCATTCTTAAAGCGCGGATCACGACGGATCGCCTCGACAGCCACCTTGTTGAATGCAATCGTCCAGGGGCGTGTCGCATAGGTAGCGGCAAGAGAGATAATATCATCGGCAAAGTTGGGGTAATCTACGGCAAACTGCAACGCCTGCATACCACCCATCGAACCGCCGACAACGGCACGCACATGGTAGATACCAAGGTCGGAGAGCAGATGCATCTGCGCGCGGATCATATCTTTGATAGTCACAACCGGAAACTTCAGACGGTACGGCTCAAGTGACGGATAGCTTTCACTCATAGGTCCCGTACTGCCAAAACAGGAACCTATTACATTGGTACATATCACAAAATATTTGCGTGTATCGATCGCCTTGCCGTCACCAATAAGCCCATCCCACCATCCAGGCTTTCTCTCCCCCTCATAAAGCCCGGCTGCATGGTGCGAACCACTGAGTGCATGACAGACCAGAACAACATTACTTTTGTCTTCGTTAAGCTCACCGTACGTTTCATAAGCGATCTCATATGGCTCAATGATACGTCCGCTCTCAAGGTAGAGTGGTGAACTGAAATGTGCGGTTTTGGTCTCTATTTTCATATGCTGCTTTGGTGTCGGATTCAATTAATGCTGTATTTTATCTAATTTGGACTTTTGTTTTCGTAGGATGCGAAGCCATGCAACGCGTTATAAAATTCCTACATTATAAAATTTTTGCCAAAAGCCGCACTTGAGATAACGGATGCGTTTATACACGCTATGCATTATCCAATGCTTTTTTAAGGTCGGCAATGAGATCTTCCGTATCTTCCAGACCGACACTCAATCGTATCAGTCCTCCGGGAACACCCGCGTCGATAAGTTCCTGTGCAGAAAGCTGCTGATGTGTTGTACTTGCGGGGTGAGTGATAATTGATTTACTGTCACCGATGTTAACAACGACTGAGAATATTTCAGTCGAATCAGCGATCTTCTGAGCCGTCTCTTTGTTCTCTACTTCAAACGAAAGCAAACCGCTTGCCATACCGTCTTTAAAATATTTCTCTATCAACCCATGCTGTGGAGAACTCTTCAGCCCGGGGTAGTTGACACGTTTAACCTTTGGATGTGCTTCAAGGAACTGGGCAATCGCCAGTGCAGAAGCGGAATGCTGTTTCATCCGAAGCGGCAGGGTCTCAAGCCCCTGAATATGCAACCAGGAGTTGAAAGGACTTGGTGCACCGCCAAGGTCACGCAGCAGTGCCAAACGTACACGCAATGTAAAAAGCGGTAGCGGGAGGTCACTGTAGACAAGACCGTGATAGCTTGCGTCAGGCTCATTGAAGTGGTAGTAGCGCGCATTGCCTTTGATCTTCTCTACCAGGTTTTCACGCTCGATAATGATGCCTCCAAGCGCGAGTCCCTGCCCTGTCGTGTACTTGCTTGTCGAGTGCACTGTAAGATCAACACCATAAGAGAGCGGCTTGCACAAAACCGGTGTCGCCACGGTATTGTCCACACAGGTCAATACACCGTGTCTGTCGGCAATGGCGACGATGGCTTCGATGTCCGCCACATCGATGCTCGGGTTGGTGATACTCTCGAAGATGATCAGTTTCGTCTTCTCGTCGATAAGTGCTTCTATCTCACCCGGATTTGTCACGTCAAAGTAACGTGTCTCGATGCCAAAACGTTTGATGGTATGCCCCGTCAGCGTTGTCGTTCCACCGTACACCTGCTTTGCAACCACCACATTGTCCCCCGCTTCTGCCACATTGGCGATGGCATAGAAGATAGCCGCCATTCCCGAAGCCGTACCGATTGCCGCCACACCGCCCTCAAGCGCAGCGAAGCGCTTTTCGAAGACATCGGTAGTCGGGTTCATCAGGCGAGTATAGATGTTGCCAAGCTCCTTGAGTGCAAAGAGGTTCGCCGCATGTTCGGTATCTCGAAACTCATACGCCGTACTCTGATAAATCGGTACCGCCATCGTCCCCTGCGCGTCTTTTTCGTATCCGGCATGTATCGCTATGGTCTGTTCGTGCATTATTCTTCCTTTGTGTTTAAATATCGTGTTATATCCAGGGCTCCATGGAATACACCAAGGACTATTACACTCTTCTCATTTTTTATCAAATAAGCGATCCTGTAGTGTCCGTAAAGCAGTATACG